>JAIRZP010000070.1 GCA_031267175.1 Coriobacteriales bacterium
GCCTGGCCTCCGTGGAGGAAATGCCCGCACGGAGCCTGGGTGAAGCAGTCCAGATGGCCGACCGGCAGGACAAGGAAGGGGTAGTCGTCCGCATCCTGTCAACAGACCCCGAGAAGCAGATGATGATAAAGGTGAAGCAGCAGGACTACCTCGCGCTCCACCGGCTTATCACCGGTTTTGGTGAGGGGGCGGTACGGGAGGCGATCCTCGCTTCTCACGTAAGCTTTGCAGACCTCGACAAGATTGCGGCATCGGGCTCTTCGCTGGAACTCCCGGAGGTTCGCCGGATTGTCGAGTTTGACACAAATCCGATCTTCCAACCCATCCGCAACACGCGCCGCGAGCAGTTCGACGGGGCGCTGGTGCCCGCTGCTCAGGCAGCCACTCGGGCCAAGGCGTATGTTGCCGGTCTTCCACAATCGTGCTTCGACGGAGACGAGCGCGAGGTTAAGAAGAGCTTTGCCCTGAGTATCGCTCAGGCCGTCGATGAGACCGGAGCGGCACCAGGAATCCTGTTCCTGTTGGCTAATGCCAGAATTGCCGGGAAAGATCTGGACTCCCTCGACGCCAGTGCGGTAATGAAGGCCGCCGCAAAGACGGTGAAGCATGGGAGTGCGGAGCAGGAGTAGCCGCCGAACTTGTACCGAGAGTCTCTCTGACCTATCTGTGCTAGAATAACCTGAGTTATTTGAAAGGAGCGTGCATTGTTCGACAAGCGCTTTACAGAACCCCTTTACACCACCAATCAGGCAGCACGATACTTGGATTTGAACCCTGCTACCCTGCGATACTGGGCGAACAAAGATCACTTGTTGACGGTAGGCACACCTGAGACGCCAAGAGGCCCGTGCCTTCCGTTTGTTGCCCTCGTTGAGGCACAGCTCTTCATCCTCTTTCGTGAACTTGGCCTTTCCCTTCAGGCAATCGCTTCCGGCATGCTTGTTGTTCGCAAAGAGTTGGGCAGTGAACTGCTGAAGAAAGACTGTCTGGCTACTGATGGCAAAGATATACTCATCAACTATGCGCTCGGTTCACGTGACGCAGAGTGGACTCGTGCCAGAGATCTGCAAATCGGTATCCCCAAAGTCATAGACGAAGGGCTCAAGCTGATCCGATGGGCAGATGATGATTATCCGCAGGCACTACGGCTTAGAGTGTATGGCTCGACTGACGTTATTGCCGATCCACGAATTGCCTACGGCCAAGCGGTTATCGAGGGCACGCGAACACGGGTTGAGGATGTTATCAGCCTGTTCAAAGCAAGAGAGCCCGTAAAGGCAATTGCCGAAGAATTTCAAATTGATGAAATAGCCGTTGAGGATATGATCCGCCCTTATGTCAGACTTGCTGCCTGATGCTCTGATTGACCATTGCCTGGGAACCAACAGGATTCCTGAGCTATTTCGTAGCAAAGGCTTTAAGACTACGACGGTCTTCGACGAGTTTGGCAGGGAGGATGCTCTTGATCTTGAAATCCTTGAGCTTGCGGGACGCAAACAACTGCTCTTCGTTACCAAAGACTCAAACATCAGAAAGAACAGGATAGAGCGTGAAGCTGTTTTTCGAAACAACGTGAGGCTCCTTTGTTTGGTACATCAGAACATGAGATTCAGCGACATGGCGGCGGTGTTCACAAAGCATATGCGGGGGATAGTCAGATATTCACAGCGTCCCGGCCCCTGGTTCGTTATTGTGAGTGAGTCGCAGCTTAAGGACATTACTGAGGAGATGAGAAAGCGTCGTGTCGAGGTCTGCTCAAACTCAGATAGTTTTTAGATGTCACGAGCGCTACCGTACCTTGCTGTTGACGCGGCTCTACCAGTGGTAGACCTCATAACCATAGAGCGAAGTGTCACAGACGGCGTCCCTCATGTCAGGTACAAACTCCGTCATGAAATCGCCGGTTCGCAGATGAGGAAGTCCGTATGTCAGGTATATTGTCGGACCGGGAGCGCCACTCGGTCGAATTGCGAATGTAAAGCCCTCCGCATTGCAAGGCTGATCCTACTATTGCGCCGCAGCCGCTTGCCTTGCCTGCTATTCTAGCACAACAAGCAGCCTGTCAACACAGCGGTTTATGCTCAGATGTTTGGCCGTGCTTATCCTTCTCGATCAGGAGCAGTTTATCGAGATCAGTCCAGGGCAACAGGTGGACCTCACCGATTGTTTCTGGCTTACCTGCGTACACGATGAATCTTCTGCGAGCCTTTTGTGGCACAGGAGCCACATCGCGTGCCTGGCGTTCTGCCAGAAGCCCATCCCAATAGTCAAGCCCCTTAAGCATTGAGCTTGAAAAGCCGCTTGCCGACTTGATCTCCACAGCCGACTCACCTGAGCTGCCTCTCAATATCAGATCGACTTCGTGTTTCTTCGCGTCGCGATAGAAGAACGATGGAAAGCCAGTTTTTCGCCGTGCCCGGCGAGATGCCTGCGTCACTTGCCAGGGAGGCGTAGCCGAGCAGCTGCAGCTGCCTTATCCTGCCAGCCAGAATCCTTACATAGCCTCTGAAAATGCTGAGGCTGAGCGCGAATGGTGCAATTCCACATTTGAAATGTGGAATTGCACCATTCGCGAGACGCGCGGAAGCCGTCTCAACCAAGCTTCCGCCGCTGTTTTGCTGAAACTCGCTCAGCAGTGTGTCGCATGTGTCGTTTGTCAGCTACAAAGGCCGTATCGACGAGGCAGGTTTTCTATGGACAGACCAACGATGTAATAAGATGATAGACTTCGTAGCCTGCGTTCTCGTGGTAGGGCTCTCCGATCAGCGCGGCCACCCTGCGTGGAAACTCCTGCTGATCTGCTACGGATACGCTGGAAATGCTATTCAGGCTCCATAGCCTGGTTTTGTAGAAGGTATCGGCATTTGCGATGAAGGTGGCCGCAGCCGGCGACGACATCTCGCCCTTCGCATAGGCGTCGTCTATGACTGATCGCGCGGCGACAACGATCTCGCGTGCCCGCATCTCGTACTCCTTATCCTGGGACTTGGCGATGTAGCCCGTAAGCGCCGGTACTGCTATGGCAGCAAGGATGCCCAGGATGACGATGACGACGATGAGCTCAACGAGCGTGAAGCCTGCCATGCAGCGGATATTCGTAACGGTGTTCTGATGGGTGTCTTGGGGGATGTCCCCTGGTAGTAAGGTGGTGTTGGTGTCTGCGGACGTACTCTCGTATCTGTGTGTACCCTCAAAGTAACTGGCAGGGCGGTGCTCTATAAGGCTACGAGCCCCCCCCCCCCCTGATTTCGGGGTCTGCTGCTTTAACTCTAACATCCTGTACCTCTCTTTCACTTTGGTCTTATATTCTGGGTTGCGGAAAGGTTTGAGCCTGGTTTTGCGCGGTAGCCGCTTGCGTTGCCTGCTATTCTAGCACAACTGGCAGCCTGTCAGTAGAGCGGTTTATTCCCAGATGTTCTTTCAGCAAGTAGAGAGAAGCGTGTGATGCTTCAAACACCTGTTCAAAGCATGTCCTGTTCGGTTGTAGGTGATTATCGGCAGTATGAGTAAGGAGTCAGCAATTCCTTCGTCTTGCCCCACCGTTCCGCAAGGCGATGAATCAGAAATACACCGAAATCTTTTTCCTTGGTAGCGCAAGGTGTCATGTCATTCCTCACAATCTGTTACGCGCTCGCTCGCGAAGACAGAAAGGGAAGTCGTGGCGATAATTCGATACAAGGTATCGCTCAACCGCTTGTCGTAGTGTTGTTACTGTTCGAGTCCGTCGAGCCTGGCGCGAAGCCGCGCGATCTCGGCGTCTCTGTCAGCAAGTGCGGCGTCTCTGTCGGCAAGCGCGGCGTCTCTGCTGGCGACTATGCCGTGCCACTTGGCGCGTTCCTCTTGTCGGGCATGTTGCAGCGCTGACGCCTCATTGTGGCGGGCATCAGACCGCAGACGCTCTAACTCACGAAATTCGGGTGAGACGGTGATTTCTCGGTATGCTCCTATTGCCTGTTTCACGATAGGTACCTCCAGATCCTCAAGTCGTTTGAGCTCCTCTTCTGTCTTCGCACCAAAGAGCGAAAGCAT
>JAIRZP010000081.1 GCA_031267175.1 Coriobacteriales bacterium
CTTCAGAGCCAATACTTGTTATGTACTCTTCTAACGAATGCTGCAGGCAATTGGGAGTATAACCGATGGACAAAAAAGACTACAAAAACTGGATGGAAACAAAAGTCAAGATTCACAACGAGGCCCTTAAGCCTTCGATTTTCAAAAAGGGTGAGATCTGGGTCTGCAATGTCGGTGAGAATGTAGGTCATGAGAACGACGGTAAAGGGGTACAGTATACCCGTCCAGTTCTGATTATCCAGAAATACGGCAACATGACCTGCCATGTTCTCCCGCTTTCCACAACTCAAAGAAGAGGCTACTATTATTTCCCCTTTGATGGGCACTCGGGAAAGACGAGTGTTGCCTTGCTCACGCAGTCTCGCATTGTAGATGCTTCACGGCTGCGCAGGAAGATAGGGTATGTGGACAAGTCAGTTTTTGTAGAAATACAGAAGAGGCTCAAGGAGGTTCTAGGACTCTAAAGAATTCACCCCCGCCGAAGCGGGGGGATACTCTTGGGCAGGCCCAAGCTTAATGAGGTCATTATAGCACATCCAATTTCAATATGTTGCAATCCGTAAAATACCTGGATTGAGATGCTAACCCCCGTTAACCCTCCAACTCCACCATCTCTATGAGGTTGAGGAGTTCCTGGCGGGAGTGTATGCCCATCTTCTGATAGATATTGTAGATATGGGCCTTGGCGGTGTAGTGGGATATGACGAGCTTCTCCTTGATGTAGACCGTGTTGCGGCCCTTGGAAAGCAGGCCCAGTATCTCGGATTGGCGCGGAGAGAGCCCGTACTCCTCGGCTACCTGGGCACAGCGTTCGTCCCAGGAGTCCCGCTTGGGGATGGCACTCTCCTCGAGGCTTATCTCGCCGTCGGCCACCTCGCTGGAGACAGGGTAGTGATCCTCCAGCACAAAGGTCGAGGCAAGGATGAACACGAGCATCAAGCCGCAAAACGCCAGTATGGTCCCTACACCCTCGCCGGCGGCGAGCGCGTCGCTGAAGGCAAGCGTGGCAAAGAGATAACCGGCGAGCACCCCCAGCAGATTGAAGGCCCTCCCATAGGCAAAGACCCGGATAGGGGAGAGTTCAAAGACGCGTACGCACAGCGAGATGGCCGAGTAATTGGTCACCAGGCTCAGCATGAAGACCGTAAAGAGCAGGAAGATGAAGACCAACTCCGCAATACCGCTCACAAAACTCAGGGGAAAGACGATAATCGCCGCGAGCGGCAGGAAGAGCCTGAGCTGCATCTTGGACGTGAGCGCGTGGAGCCACTGCGTATCAGCGATGAGGATAACGCAGGATACGATGGTGGCCAGGCCTACGCAGACGATGTTAGCAGGGTAATCAAAGTCGTGCATGATGAGGTAGATGCCTATGCCCAGGCACGGGGTGTAGGTGAGCGTATCGGCGATGAGCCGCCAGTTGATAGGATCCTTCTCGTCCGACTCACTGGCGGAGACCACGATGCCCGCGCGCTCCGTACCGATAATCTGCCTGCGGGTGTTGAGCGAAAGCACAAAACAGACGACGCTGGCTATGGGCAGCAAGGCGGTAAAGAACATCGAAGCGTACGGCAGGGATGAGGCGGTAAAGACATAGATGGCCGCGCCGACTATCAGGACCGCCGTAAGAAAGAGCAGTATCTGCTTGTGTTCCAGCGTGATGAGCAGGGTACTCCAGAGCAGGAGCAGGGCCGCGTAGCCAAAGCCGGAGAGTGCCCAGGGGATGAAGCTGTATTCCGCGAGGCCCCAGTTTGCCAGAAGCGGAGCCAGGCCCGAACACGGCCCCAGGCAGACGGCCAGGACGAGCAGCACGCGTTTGCCGGTATTGGTAGAGAGAAAGTCCGAGAAATACCAGGCGAGGCCCAGGGCCAGTATTGCCACGACTATCATGGGCAACTGGGCCGTCAGGCCGCCTCTCGCTTCTCCACCCTCCCACGGCAGCGCAAACAGCTGCTCGGAATTGAGCTGCGGATTGAGATAACTGAGAAAGAGCCAGGAGGCATACAGCGCAATGCCAATGAAGCCAAAGAAGTAGTAGGGGTTGATACGCCAGCCGCGTTTGGGCTCCTGCTCTGCCTCCAGGTTCTTTATGTGTGCCGTCCAGTCCCGGTCACTCATAGTCAACCTCCACGTTCTCGAGCATGTCGATGAGCGCCTGCCGGGAGTGGACGCCGGTCTTTTGATAGATATGATAGATGTGGGCCTTGGCCGTATGCCGCGATACCACGAGCTCGTTCTGTATGTGCTCGGCGTTGCGCCCCTTCGCAAGCAGGAAGAGCACCTCGGTCTCCTTGGGAGAGAGCCCAAACTCCCGTGACAGCGCCTTGACGCGTTGGGTCCAGATGCCGCTGCGCTTTGAGTCCGGGTCCTCGGGCTCAGTGAGCATATAGGTGGAGAGGGTGTACAGGTCGCCCCGGGGCATGTTGCCCTTGGATTCCACCGCCTTGGCCTTGACAGCATTCTTGGCGCTTCCCCTGCTTGCGGGGTAATGGTCTCCAAAGACAAACGAGGAGGCAAGCACAAAGGCGGCAAGAAAGCCGAGCAGCAGCAGGGTCTCCCAGGTATGCTGCTCTATGGTGCCAAACAGCAGTTCATAGGGAGGAAAGTAGCTGAGGTAGAAGAGGAACGCGCCCACCAGAAAGCCCACGGCGTTGTCCGCCCGGCCAAAACCAAAGGCTCGAATGGAGTTGAGGCGATAGACCCGCACGTGCTCGGAGAGCGCCGTGAGGTTGACGATGAACACTATCATGAAGAAGCAGAGCAGGAAGGCACAACCGAGGATCTGTGCGGTAAGGTCGTTAAAGATCAGGGGAGCAAAGCCGATGATTGCCGCCGGAGCGTGGAGCTTGACGAGGTGGTCCTCGGTAATCAGCCTGAAGCGGGCGGAGTCCAGGCCGGTGATGACGGCGGCAAGGATAACGGCCACGGCCGCAGCCACCACGCCAAAAAGGCCACTGCCGGAGCACGCGATAAAACTGGCGGCAAAGCCGATGGCAGTGCAGTAGATGATAACCGAGACAATCGATTTGGTGGAGATGTGCTGGCGTCGGTCCGAGGTCTTGCCCTTGACGAGCAGCGGCTTGGGTGTCTCTGGCAGGCGAAAGCGGATGTAGGCAAAGCACCCCATGGACAGCCATACGATCGGCAGGGTAACCCACACGGCGGGCGAGGGCTGGAGGAATGACCGGAGCAGGACGAGGCCGGCTGCACAACCTATACACAGCGTGACAAACAGGACGATCCGATGCTCGCCTATCGTGCACAAAAAGCTGCTCCAGAGCAGGATCATGAAGCCCTGTCCCACGCCCATGAGCACCGAAGCCACGAGCGCCATAACGAGTTGCACCGTGGGGTCCAGCATGCCCACCAGGGAGCTTGGCAGGGCCACAACCACAAAGGCAAGGCTTTCAAGAACCACGCTGCCCACGAGCATGACCAGCACGCCCTGCATGCTCGAAAGCGTATCGGACAGGCGCCAGGCAACGAGAAGCACCACGAACAGGGTTGCGACCTGAACCAGCCTGAAAAGCAGGTAAAGGGAGGGATCTGCGCTCTCAGCCTCCAGAGGTGCAATGATTATCTCAGGTGCCATCGAAGGCGAGATATAGACGATGAACATCCAGGCAAGATAAAGGGTAAAGCCGCAGAGGCCAAAAACCACAAAGGGACTGACCTCCCAGACTCTTTTCGTAGTGCCATGTGGACTCTTAGCGTCCGGAATCTCAGGCAAGTTGTCCCTCGGCCTTTTCTCGCAATTGTGCTGACACAAACAGGTATGGTGCACCCAAGACCCCCTACGGTAGCAAAACTCAGGATTTTTCGCAAATCGGCCGGCAAACGGCGTGGCAAGAGTTACTATTTTTCTCCGATGTCGGCGAAATACAGTAACTGGCAAGAGGCTGCTCCTGGTTCACTGCTAATGATCCGAAGCGCAGCGTTTTTCTGTGCGTGCTATACTTACTCCTAGTACATGATCTTTGCTCCACACCCCACTGTCTGAGCGAAGCGTAGCGAACTCCCACTGTCATTCCGAGCGTAGGGCTGCACTTACTTTGCCTATGAGTAGCGCGGTAGTATCCCTCTGCTTCGGGGCAAAGTAAGTGCTGCCCGCAGTCGAGGAATCTTTGGCTGCGCACGTGCGAGATACAGACTCCGTTGACTTCCTGCGCAGCCAACCTCACCCGGAGCGTCCGTAAGGACGCGACAGACACACAGGCTCCCGAAAAGGGTCTGCCCATTCGCCGTGTGGATTGTCTCGTAGGAACTGATAGGGTACTGTAGCGCCTGCTCTTCTCAGGCAGTCTTTGAGGTGTAGCTTCCTATGGGAGGGGTGGCTTGCAGTAGGCAGTAGCCCACTGTCGCGTCCTTCGGACGCTCCGGGCGAGGTTGGCTGCGGGTAGAGTATGTGCAGGCTGAGTAGTGCATATGCGCAGCCAAAGATTCCTCGACTGCGGGGCTAAAGCCCCTGCGCTCGGAATGACAGTGGGGGTTGTGGGACCAAGAATCCTACGTTCGGATTGACAGTGGGGGTTGTGGGGCTCAAGGCCCCTACGCTCAGACAGTAGGGGTGTGTAACGCCTTCTGTGAAGATTTTGTGAGAAATACCCCCAGGGGCTGGACAAATCCTCAAAATCGGGTAATATATGTCCTGTATGCAGACAAGACGCATTCTGTTTTGCCGTGGGCAGAGATAAGAACAGCTGGATCGTGTACGAGGGCACAGGGCAAAACGGGAGAGACGGCGTAGGGCATGGGATCATAAGAAGGGGTTATGACATGATTTTCAAAAAGAAGAACACGCACCACCGCGATGCCACCGGATGTGAGAACGCCGCACACGCAACGGTGCTGACTGTCCCAGAAACGAGGGGGGGGGGGGGCTCACAGCCTCTCTTACCGGAGGTAGCCGCCTGACACCGTGCCAGGAGGGACGGGGCTGGCGTCACACTGCTCCCTCTCATCCTGGTGTTTTACCTCGTCCCGTTGTGGGACACCAGCCCCGTCCCTACAACCGAACCCGCCCGCGCCGCGCAAGCCGCGCACTCTGTCTCCTCCTCACCGCGCTCATGGTGTTCACCGGTGTGCCGGCCTTCGCGGACGACCCGCCGATGCTTGGGGCCGGAAGGCCCGCGGCCTCACCACAGTTTACCCAAAGCCCCGCTGACTCCACCTACTCCGCTGAGGCACCAGCCCGCCTCTACGTACGCGCCGACGCACCGGACGGTGGCTATCTGAGCTATGAGTGGCACCGCTCCAAGGCTTACGACACACCCCAGGACAAGAGCGTAGACAGCGAGGCCATCAAGGAGACCAAACAGGAATTTTCCCCGGAGCACGACGACCTCGGCCTGAGGGCCGACGGCACGAAGTCCGTACTGGACTTCACCACGCCTGCGGTAGAAGACACCACGTACTATTACTACTGGGTCACCGTGACCAACCACTTCGACTCCAACGGCGACGGTGACACCCTCGACCCCGGCGAGACGAACTACCGCGACAGCGGGCTGGCTGAGGTGAAGGTGGTGGCGAGGAAGCTGTTCACCTCCGTGCAACATGGAGACTTCTCTTACACGACCGGTAGCTCAAGCCCACTGACAACCTACCCTCCTTCTCAAGGTTATTGGAACACGACTCATTATGGCACCAAGATTCTTGAAACAAACACAGCCAATGCATACATAGGCAATGGGAGCAATAGCCCGGTGGCTGAGCTTTCTGCATCCTCTGAATCCTCTATCTATCAGGAAGTTGCCACGGTACCGGGCAAGATATACGAGTGGTCGTTAGACCATGCGGCAAAAAACAATAGCCTGACAACGAACTATAAGGGTGTTCCGGATGTCATGGCCGTACTTATCGGCCCGGCCATCAACGCGCAGTCCGATTACATGGATATGAGCGTGACGGACTATTGGAACAAGAGGTCTGCGTCTGCGAGCGTCGACGCGTCCTCCATCACTCCGCAGGGAGGACCGTACAACTACGGCGCGAATGTATACACGCATTTCAACGCTATCGTCAGACAGGTTCTGTCGGAATCGGAGATAACCTCCGCCACCTATAACGCAGATAAAGGCGCTACGTTTAACGACATTGATCGAACCTATTCTACTGTCTACGGTGGCATGACTTACTATGTGTTCATTTCTGCTGACTTAAGGGATAGCAATTTCGTACATCGGACAGGTTCCTACACCGTACCAGCGGGTCAGGGCACAACGGTGTTCGGCTTCATTTCTGTGTCATCACCGGCAGGTGGTGCCAGCGGCAACATCCTCGACAACATCACCTTCGCCTCCGGCACTGACCTCTCCCCTGAACAGGAAGCCACCTACACCGGTGAAAGCTCCATCTCCACGCAGACCAAGTCCGGCTTTGCCTACGCCCTCGCCGAGGTACGGGGCTCTTCGGTTAACGAACTCACCGGCCTTGCCGCCTCCT
>JAIRZP010000078.1 GCA_031267175.1 Coriobacteriales bacterium
CGCTGGTCAGAGGACAGGTTCTCTACGAGGGCCTCAAGAATCTGCGGATCCTTCAGGGCCTGATCCGCGACCTGAGAACGATCCTCGGCGCTGTTGAAACTGATATGCTTTTCATTACCCATGTGGTTGTCTCCGAAAATCTGGGATTCAAGACAGGTTGGTGGGCGTTACTGGGCTTGAACCAGTGACCTCTTCCGTGTGAAGGAAGCGCGCTCCCGCTGCGCCAAACGCCCACAACACCTACATTTTAGCAAATAATGGAACTTTTGTTATGGCGCAATTCTCAAGCAGGGGCGACTGTCCTCGCAGGCTCCGTCCGCAGGCTCTGTTTCGCTCTCTTCCCTTCCCCTGCAAGCGTCCTCTCAGGCTACGATGTTGACGAGCCTGCCCTTGACGACTATGACCTTCCGCGGCTCTCTGCCCTCCAGTGCCGCGGCGGCTGCCTCGAGTGCCTCGGCTTTGACCTCGGCGTCGGGGGCATCCAATGGCACGGTTATCCTCGCCTTGAGCTTGCCATTGAGCTGTACCGCCAACTCCACGGTCTCCGCCAGGGCCTTGCGGGGGTCGTGCTCGGGCCAGGGCTGCGTGTGCACGCTCCCCTTCTGGGCCTTGCCCAAGACCTCGCTCCACAGTTCCTCGGTGCAGTGCGGCGCCATGGGAGCAAGCAACAGCACGAGGGTCTCCGCGGCCTGTGCGCAGAGCTCAGCATCGCGGAGTGCCAATGGCAGCTTGGTATAGGCTGAGATGGTATTGGCAAGCTCCATGATGGCGGCGATGGCTGTATTGAGATTGAAGCGCTCTATGTCATCTTCGACCTTGCCGATAACGCGATGGATGGCACGTTCGAGTTCCCTGCCACGGGCGGCCGCGTCGCTGGCATCCAGGCTCTCATCGTAGAGCGAGAGCAGGGTGCCCTCAGAGTCAACGACGCGCTCTCCCCTGAGATCGTAGACGCTCCGCCAGACGCGGTTCAGGAAACGCCAGATGCCTTCGAGGCCCTCCTGACTCCACTCCAGGTCCTTGTCCGGGGGCGCCATGAAGAGGATGTAGACGCGCAGCACATCGGCACCATAGCGGGCAATCGCCTCCTCGGGAGCCACGACGTTGCCCTTGGACTTGCTCATCGTCTCGCCGCCCAGCTTGACCATGCCCTGGGTGAGGAGCCTGGCAAAGGGCTCTCCCTTCTGGAGGAGGCCCTCGGCGTTCGTGCCTCCCAACAGACCGGCGTCTCTCAGCCCCTTGGTAAAGAAGCGCGAGTAGAGCAGGTGCAGGATGGCGTGCTCGATGCCGCCGATGTACTGGTCCACCGGGAGCCAGGCATCGGCCGCGAGCGCGTCAAAGGGCAGGACGGTGTTGTGTGGGTCGGTGTAGCGCAGATAGTACCAGCTCGAACAGGTAAAGGTGTCCATGGTGTCGGTCTCGCGGTGCGCCGGCTTGCCGCATACGGGACAGTCCACCTCATAGAACTCCTTATGACTCGCCAGGGTCTCTCCGGCGATGACGTCCACATCCAGAGGGAGCACGACCGGCAGGTCCTCATAGGGCACCGGCACGATACCGCAGTCCTCGCAGTGGATCATGGGGATGGGGTTGCCCCAGTAGCGCTGTCGGCTGATAAGCCAGTCGCGCAACCGGAACCTGACAGAGGCCTCGCCCAGGCCACGGGCCTGGAGCCACGCGATGACCGCCTCGGATCCTTCGGAGTCCTTGCCGCCGGGCATGCCCGTAAACTCGCCGCTCTGCACCATAAGGCCCGGGCCTGTGTAGGCTTCGGACCAGGGCACATCGTCCAGTACACGCTCTGTGGCAGTTGCAAGCTCGGCCAGAAGCGGATCGTCCCTCTTCACCACTACGGGAGGAATGGGCAGGCCGTATTTGCGGGCGAACTCAAAATCGCGCTGGTCGCCGGAGGGCACCGCCATGACCGCGCCCGTGCCGTAGTCCATCAACACGTAGTCGCTGACCCAGACGGGCAGCTTTTCATTGGTGGCAGGATTGACAACGTAGCGCCCCGTGAAGGCACCCTGCTTCTCCCGCTCCGCGGCCTCTCGCTCGATGGCTGTGGCGGTAGCCGCGGACTGCTGCACCGCTCGCACACCCGCCTCATACGACGTGCCTGCACTGAGACGGAGCGCCAGGGGATGCTCAGGGGCCAGCAGGAAGAAGCTGCACCCAAAGAGGGTATCCGGGCGCGTCGTAAAGACAGTGATAACCTCATCGGTGGGCACGCCCTCCGCATCGCAGAGCGTGAAGCGTACGTCGGCCCCCACGCTCCTGCCTATCCAGTTGGCCTGCATCTGCTTGACGCGCTCCGGCCAGCCGGTAAGCTCGGCCAGATCGTCCAGGAGTTCGTCGGCATAGTCGGTAATCTTGAAGAACCATTGCTCAAGCTCCCGTTTTTGTACCGGAGACTTGCAGCGCCAGCAGTGGCCGTCGTCCACGACCTGCTCATTGGCCAGCACCGTCTTGCAACTCGGGCACCAGTTGACCGGCGAGGAACGTCGCTCAACCAGCCCCCTGTCCCAGAACTTGCGAAAGATCCACTGGCCCCAACGATAGTAGCTGAGATCGGAGGTGATGACCACCCGCGACCAGTCGTACGAAAAACCCAGGCGCTTGAGCGAGGCCCGCTGCCGCTCGATATTGGCATAGGTCCACGCTGCGGGAGAGGAGCCCTGCTTGATGGCAGCGTTTTCTGCCGGCAGGCCAAAGGAATCCCAGCCTATGGGGTGCAGCACATTGTAGCCCCGCATCCGTTTATAGCGGCTGACAACGTCGCCGATGCTGTAGTTGCGGACATGACCCATATGCACGTCGCCGCTGGGATACGGAAACATCTCCAGCACGTAGAAGGGTGGCTTGTCGCTCAGAGGCAGCAGGCGGTTGACGTCGCCAGCCTCCCAGAGTTCCTGCCATTTTTCTTCTATCGCGTGGGGATCATACTGCCGCATGGGGTCTCCTGGTTCCGGTAGGAAAGCTAGTGGTCAACGCCTACCATGACGTTGGAGGCCTTGACGATGGCGTAGGCCTGCTCGCCAACCTTGAGGCCCAGGTCTGCGACCGCCTCGTTGGTGATGCTGGACTTGATGGAGTAGTCGCCAACCTGGATAGCAACGATGCTGTTGACGGCTCCGGTCTGAATGTCGGTGATAACACCCTTGAGTTGATTGCGCGCTGAGATCTTCATGTCTCGCTCCTTTTCTTCCCCGCAGGGAACCAACGATAGTAGCCTCCCACGATACACCAATACGCGAGAGAATGCACGGCGCGTTTGAGCTGGCTTACAGGCGAGGCTCGCCCGAGACCATGTCCGGGAAGATCTCTCGGATGGCGGCTTCTGTCTCTTTGCTGAACAGGGGCGTTGCCGGGGCAGCGAGGATGCGTCCTGCTACTTCCCTGGCTCGGACTTCTGCCGGCTGGCTTCCTGCGGCCTCCCACGCAGAGCGGATGTCGCGCGAGGCCAGGTCTGAGTAATAGCAGATGGTAGGGGTGTTTTCCAGCGTCTGGTCCTCCATCATGAAGATCCCGCCGGGGCCGACTTCGTCGATCTCCGCCAGATTGCGCTCGAGGCTCTCCGTGCTGTACTCCATGCCACGGGCGAGTCGCTTGAGGTTCATGCCTACCTCACTGTCGAGCACGGCCTTGGCATAGTCAAAGCTCACGAGGCTGTCCAGGAGACCTCCGATATTCAGGAGCGAGGCACCCGCGAGGGCGGCTCCGGTGGCGCTCATGGCCACCTCCTGCCCGGCCTGATAATCGACGACGTGCGCGTCGGTCTGCCCTATATAGCCACCCGAGGGCACGCCGTAGAACTCAGCCATCTCGGTGTGGGCCATCTCGAGCATCGCGCATTCTATGGAGCCGGAGGTATAGGTACCCGTGCGCATGTAGGCGATATTGGGCAGGTAGGCGTAGAGGACGGGAGTGCCCGGGCGCACCATCTGAAAATAGCAGTTTGTGGCCAGGAACTCGGCGTTGCCTGTGATAAGCGTGCCCAGCATGCTCATTGGCGAGGTCATACCGCCATTGGGGCAGACAGTGGCATACACGGGATAGCCCTGCTCCAGCACATAGGTGGCGGCCTCGGTCGAGTCCACGTCAAAGGTCAAAGGCGAGATGACCGGGCAGTAATGATGGTTGAGGAAGGGCCGTTCGCGGTAGGCTCCCCTGCTGCCGGCAATGGCGTATCCCAGCTCAAAGACCTTGAGCAGGTCCGGCATGCCCATGGTCGTGGAGCGAATGGGCTTCTGGCAATACTTGAAAGCAGGATAGAGACGACTTGGTGAGAAGAGCTCCCTCGGGGCATCGGCAGCAAGCGTGGAGACGGAAAAGACATCGTAGCCTGGCAGCTCGTTGACGAGGCGGGCGATACTCGCGATGTCTGAGGAGGTGGCGTCGCGCTGCTCACCCGTGTGGAAGTCGATGATTCGCGACGCGGAGGACGCGGTGACAATACAGGGTGCCTCGCCGGGCACGGTGACATCAAACTCCGGCTCGCGCGCCGTAAAGGTATAGCGCCCCTCAAAGCTGCTGCGATAGGTCTCTACGACCTGCTCGGGCAGATACACGCGATCGGTGTTGCCGTCCACCGTGCAGCCGTGGGCTCTGAATAGCTCCCGCGCCTGCGCGCTCCGCACAGAAAGGCCGGTCGTAGCCAGAACCTGCTTGGACGCCTCATGAATGCTCTGCCGTTCCTCATCGCTGAAGAACCGGAACAGATGCTTGAAACCTGTAGTCATGCTGTGTTGCCTTTCGTGTCGTGGTTCTGGTGGCGGGAGTGATCTCGGGGACGGGGCAAGTGTCCCACTTTGGCAGCGTGCAGTGTGTTCACTCAACAGGCTTCCCTGCCAAAGTGGGTCCCTTGCCCCGTCCCCGCTTCTCATCCGCTTCTCATCCGATATACTTCGCAATCATCTCCCGGCCCTCAGACGTTGCCTGGTAAAAGACCCTGAGCTGACCGGGGGCGGTGGCCTCGTAGCCGGTCTCTTCGAGAAGGCCGTTCTGCTCAGCGGTCATCAGAGCCTCACTCACCGTCTTTTCCTGGAACTGTCGGTTGCTCGCGTAACGCGGGCGGAGTGCCTCCATTACCTGCTGGGTGTCAGCCTGGCCTCCCTCCTCAAAGAGCCTGAGAATAGCATAGTTGAAGGGCAGCAGTTTGTGGGCGGGCGTCTTGTCAACAAGCAGTGAAGCTCCTGCTTCTCCGGCGTCAAGGGCAGTGCCCTTCTCCGCTGGCGTACCTTCCTCGGCCCGAGGCTCAGCCTCTTTGAAGAGCTTCAGCGGATTGACCGCGATGAGGAAGATGCCCACGACCATGACGATGGCCGCGGCCCATTGTATCGGCGTGAGCACGTATCCCGTGCTGGCGTCCAGGCTGCCGTCCACATAGCCCCAGCCGAGGTAGAGCCCACAGATAAGAAAGCTGAAGAAGGGCACCCAGAAGGAGAAGGCACCGTTGCAGGCCATGCCGAGCGCCGCGCCGCACATGCTGTTGCCCTTGTACCAGAACCCAAAGCTGAGCCCGGCGGCCAGGCCCGAGATAAGGAAGAAGATGAGCGGGGAGGCGAGTATGGCCGTATCGGGCAGGACGAGCGGCCCCTCGAATGCTTCAAAGAGCATCGTGGGGTAGAGCCCGAGGTTCCCTGCAGCAAGGAAGAGCGCCGGCGTCAGCACGAACAGCGTGAAGATGCCCGAGGTTGTCTGTCGGATGGAGATGCCTATCTCGTAATCCATGACCGAGGTGCCAAATCCGGCAACGGCCCCCTCGATGCCCCAGCCAAGGGCGGCAATGAGCGCAATCGCCAGACCGAGAAGGAACTGCACGTTGACCTCGATGCCGGTAAAGGCCGAAGAACCTATCATGAAGGTCGCTATTACGCAGATGAGGATGCCGGCCACCATGCGGGCGTTGAGCTGCTGTTTGAAGAGGACGCGACCGATGAGGGCACCAATGGCGGGACAGAGTGCGCTTACGGGTGTGGCGATGGGGCCTGACATGGTAAGCGCGATAAGGTAGGCAGTGGAGGCGATGGGCCCGCCGATGATGGCGCAGACTATCATGACGAGGCCCGGCTTGGACTTGAAGCAGCGCAGGAAATCCCGGAACTTACCCTTGACCCCGGCCTTGGCCACCATCCACACGGCACTGATGACATCGTTGATACCCGATCCGAGCGCACCGAGGATGAGGCAGGCCATCGCAAACGACAGGACCACACCACCGATAGTGGCCTCGCTGCCGGCAAGATACCAGTCTCCGTACCAGAGTGCCCACTCCCCTGAACCGGTGGCTGCGAGCAGGCAGGAACTGTAGATGCCATAGAGCATGCCCGACAACACGGCTATGCTCACGCCTTTGATGAAGAAGCTGCGGACCTTTGCGGTCTTCTGTGCCTGTGCTGAATCGGTTGCCATGGGGCTTCCTTTCGTTTGAGAATCCTGTGCCTTGTGCTGTACGCAGCTGTGCGGTGTGCTGCTTCGTTCTGTCTTACTCACGCCGCGGCGCAGCCCGTGCTACTCCGCGTTGAGCCCGTCTGTCAGCTCGTTCAGATAGCCTTCGTCCTTGAGCAGGTGGTAGTAATCCTTCATATAGCGGTACATCCTGAGCCCATAGTCGCCAAACTCGTCACCGAGGCCCTGTTTGTACTCGGTCCAGATGCTCCAGAGAAAGCCCGCCAGGGCAACATACAGATAGAGCCGCGCCTCTTCGCTCTGACTGGGCTCAGCCTGCAGGTAATGACGCAGGGTCGTATCCATCTGCTCCCTCGTGTAATAGCTGTAGAGGGAGAACATGGCTACGTCGATGATCGGGTCAGCCATGCCGCTGTACTCCCAGTCGATGACACGGATTCCTCCCTCCTGCAAAAAGAGGACGTTGGCATAGATGTAGTCGATATGGCAGAGCCGTTCCGGAATGGCGAGCGCATCCCTGAAGCGCAGCAGCTCGTCTGCCCAGGCCCGCACCTTTGCGTAGTCCTCAAAGAGTATGGACTGCCGTTCGTTTGCGAGCTTCTCGTAGTAGGCGATACGCTCCCCTATATCAAAGCGATAGCTTGTCTTGATGTCTGCCTCGTGGATGTGTCGGAGCATCCCCATCATGGCCTTGACGCTCGCATCGTCGGACGCGTCGCCCACCTTTGCGTTATAGAAGCGCGTAATCTTGATGCCGGAGCCACCGTCAAAATAGATGATCTCGTCGGTGATATCGAAGGGTGCCATGAGCTCATAGCTGCGCTTCTCGGTGCTGCGATCGACGAGCCGCTCGGTGCCGGCTCCGGGCTGCCGATACACATAGCGCTGGCCGGCAACCTCAAAGACAAAGCTGCGGTTGGTCATACCCTCGCTCATGGGGCTGATGCCCACAATCTCGGACTGCGATATGTCAAATACCTGCGCTATGATGCCTAGCACCTCGTTATCCGTCTCGCCCAGGTAGCTGGGGTCATAGGCACGGAGATCCTCAAAACTCTCAAACTCGTAGAGATTGGTCCTGCTCTCCCGTTTGATATGGAGAGGCAAGCTGCCGATATTCTCCTTGACGATATGCTCCCAGTAATAATCGGCCGTGCCCGGCCGGGCGTAGTATTCCTCAAGCAGCGGACGGTAGCGCGCCGAGAAATCGCTCGTAAAGTGGGCAGGCCCGACCATTGCCCAACTTTCCATGGCACCAAACTCTATGCGGGTAATGGTGTCGTGCGGGCCGGTGGCCACGCCCCAGTCGATAGTTTCTTCCTCAAAGTACAGGCAGCTCACCCAGCTATCGGGCTCATAGGCATAAAAGACACTCTGCTCAATCCAGTTGTCCGCGACGAGCACATAAGTGTTGCCGAGGTACGCACGCGCAGTGTAGAGGCTCGCGAGGTTGTTCTTTGTGGCATACTCAGGGTTATAGACGAGGGTGACGCCATAGCGGTCTATCAGGTATTCAAACATCTCAGCCAGGTAGCCCACGACGATGACTATCTCGGTTATGCCGGCCGTGAGCAGCTGCTCTATCTGGCGATGGATCATGGGGGTACCGTTGACCTTGAGCAGGCCTTTGGGGGTATCATAGGTAAAGGGAGCAAAACGGGTGCCCAGCCCCGCGGCCAGGATAATGGCGTTATCGACCCTGAACTGCTCCAACCAGGTGAGGCCAGCGGCGGTGAGGGAGTAGCTGCCGTATTCCTGCTGAACAAGGCCGTTTTCCACGGTCTGCCTGATAAGCCTGTTGACGCTCCCTATGGAAATCTCAAGCTCCCCGGCCAACTCACGTTGGTTGGTAAAACGCCCGGAGGCTATAGCTCGACAGAGCAGGGCAGGCTTGTTCACAATTCTCCCAGTTCCAGCATTCTCGAATATTCAAAATAAGAATACTAGC
>JAIRZP010000222.1 GCA_031267175.1 Coriobacteriales bacterium
GCATCAGGGTCGGCAAAGCGGATATGGGTCTTCTGCGGAAAACCTCCCAGCGGAACTTTCTGGATATGGTCATACATGAGAACCCTTTCTGTTATAATACTTAATAACTTATAAGTATACTCAAGTTTATCCTTGCGTGTGCCTCGGACGTTCCATTCCTGCGACCGCCGCCGGTGATCGTCGTCAATCGTATCGGCGCGTGACGGGACATGCAGGATTCTGACAGGGCCTTTGTAGGAAAGCTTTGCAGGAAAGGGAGGGATGCGCCATGGCAGCCACGGGCACCCAACGAACAGCGATTGACCCGTCCAAGGACAAGCTGCGCCTGCGGGAGAAGGTCGGCTATGCCTGCCAGGATGGCTCCATGGAGCTTTACCTGCAGTTCCTCAGCCTCTACCTGCTGGTCTTCTACACCAACGTCGTCGGCATACCGCCGGCCCTCGCAGGCACCCTGATGCTCATCTGCACCATTTGGAACGCCGTCAACGATCCGCTGGTCGGCCTTCTGGTGGACAACCACCGCTTCAAGAATGGGGAGAAGATCAGGCCGTTGCTGAAGTGGGCGACGATCCCCACTGCGATTTTCGTCATCCTCCTGTTTTGGATGCCTGCGCTTGAGCCGACCCAGGCTTTCGTCTACGCTCTGGTCGTCTATTGCGTCATGGACTCCTTTGCGACCTTTCTCGGGATACCCTATGTCGCCTTGTCGTCGGTGCTGACATCCGACCCCAACGAGCGGGTCTCACTCGGGACCTTTGCGGCCATCGGCGCCGGCCTGGGGCCGCTTGTCGCCTCGGCCTGCTCGGTACTCCTGATGCGGGCTTTCGGCGGGGTGGATGCCGGCGGCAACGTCCTGGACCAGCGGGCCGGATTCCGTGGCACCGTTATCGTCGTCATGGTGGTGTTCGTCGTCTGCCAGTTTGTCATGTACGCCGTCGCCCGCGAACGGGTACGGCCTCAAACGGCAGGGGCCGAGCGCGTCGGGCTGTTCGGGGCCTTCAAGGCATTGCTCACGGAGCGTAACTTCCTGGCAATCCTCGGCTATAATCTGTTCTATAGTTTTGCCCTGACCGCATCTCTCACTACCGTTGTCTATTTTTCGAACTATGTGCTGCTCAAGCCGGGCGGCGAAGGCATCTTGGCACCGATTCTCATCGGTGTGGCCCTGTTGGTGCTGCCCTTCATACGGCTGGTGAACAAAAGGGCCTCACGACGCGGCCTGCTGATAACGGCCTCGATCGCCATGTTGGTTTCCAAGGTGCCATTGTTCTTTGCACCGACGAGCTTTGTTGCTGCCGGTGTCGCTGCCGCCTGCATGGGTGTGGCGATGGGATTCACGGTGGTGGCCGTCAACACCAATTTCAATGAGTCCATCGAGATAGTCGAATGGAAGAAGGGCTACCGCCTTGAGGGCTCGGTCAACGCCCTCCGTGGCCTGATACTGAAAACAGGACAGGCCGTCCTGGCCTTCGCGTTGGGCGTTGCGATGCAGGCGGCCGGCTATCTGGCACCTACCGCCGAGATAGTGCAGCCGGTTCAGAGCGAGGCCACCCAATTGGTCTTTCTGGGCTTCTTCGTCTATGTCCCCACCGTGATGGCCGTCGGCATGCTGGTGTTGGCGGTCTTGAGCCCCACCGACCGCGATGCCGCTGCCATGCGTGCCGCCAAAGCCGCCAAAGTGCATGCCGTCAGAGAGGCATCCTCGGATGCGTAGCGGCGCTGTGCTCCCGAACGGACCTAGGGAAAATCAGGCGCAATCTGGCGGGCAAGCAATTTTTCCCTAGGCGCCGTCGATGAAGCGGAGGATGTCGGCGGATATCTCCTCGTCGGCATGTTCCTCCCAATGGGTGTTATGGCCCGCCCCGGGCTTCTCGATAAACTCCACCTCTGCCGGGTTCGTGCCCAAGCCGGAGATAAGGGCGTCCTCGTCGTCACGGGAGAAGAAGCCGTCCTCGGTGCCCCAGATGACCTGGGTGGGAACCGCGATCTTCGAGAGGTCGGCGGCAGGGCCGTCCAGGCCGTTGAATATGTTGCGCCACACATAGACGGGCAGCGCCTTCGCGTGCTGATAGGTCGCCTCGATGAAGGCGGGGTCCCCGTTGGTCGAGAGCGTCCAGTCGACAAGGAACTCGTCAGACAGCTCCTGTTCGTTGTTGATGCCCGGCCACTCGCCGTCTCCGTTGAGGAGCCAGTCGAGCGTCGGGTTGCCTTCGACGGTCGCCGCGCTGCCTATGAGCGTGAGCGATTTGACCCTGTCGGGACGCTCTGCCGCAAGGCTTTGTGCGACGAAGGTGCCGAGCGAGTGCCCCACAACATGCGCCTGCTCGACATCAAGTTGTGCAAGCAGCGCATCTATGTCGGCTGAATGGCTCTCTACGGTGTAGGGGCCTGCTTCCGGCTTGTCGCTCCTCCCGTGGCCGCGAAGCTCTGGAACGATGACATGGTAGCCGGCGTCCGCCACGCGCGGCGCGATCTGCGACCACGAGAGGTAGCTGTCTGTGGCGCCGTGCAAAAAGAGGACCGGTGGCGCCGAGGGGTCTCCCAACTCGACATAGGCGATGCGGATGCCGGTATCGAGGTCCGCATAGCGGTAGTCCGGCGTGTAGGTGATGCCGACGGCAGTGCTCGCCTCCGTCTCGTCTGTGCTCTGTGGCTGTTGCTGGCCGGCCCCGTTTGCCTGTGCCTCCTGCTGAGCCGTTGTGTCCTCAAGGGCGCTGCAGGCACCCAACGCCAAGAGGGACAGGAGCAGAAGGGGGACGAGGACGAGCATGCACGTGGACGCGACGGTCTTTCGAGCCGAGGCATGGCGGCGAGGGGGGCGCCCTCCCGTTTCGTAGTCGATCATGCTGTCCGCCTTTCTTGCCACTGGGTGCGCGATTCTAAAATACAGTAAACATATAAGTTTGCTATATAAAGAAGTGTGCCCTATGGCGCCGCGCTTGTCAAGACCCTGTTTGCGGCATTGTGGGGGCAAAGCGTAAAAAAGAAAAGCCTCGGTTAACCGAGGCTTGGGTTGTTGGTCGCGGGGTGCTTATCGAGAGATGAACGCCCTGTTCAACATAGACGAGAGGATCGCGGAGGTTCTAGATGGCGGCGAGGAGGATAGGGATGCCCCCGACTTTGGAGCAGGAACGTGAGAGCGGGCATAGGCGTTAGTGCGTTTCGCCGCCTTTCATCAGCGGCACGAACGCTTCCATCACCTTCCGGAGCGCAGCATCGGCATCGTATTCGACACCATCTCTGAGCATTGGCAAGACGTCATCCTTAAAAGCGGGGTCGGCGATCTTGACTTCAAGGTTGGCCGCAAACTCGGCAGCGGTCGGCAGGTGGTTTTCCGGGAAGGCGATATAGCCCTCGTAGCACTCCATCACCTTTTGCAGGTCGAGGTCGGCGTTGCCTAACGCATAGGCCAGGTCGAATAGGTCGCGACCCTTCTTCCTCTGGTACAGAGCCCGCAGCTTCGTGCCGACAAGCTCCTCAAGCTCATAGGTCAAAATGTTGCAGTCACCCTTGAACCAGAGGCTGTCCACGACAAACGGCAAGGTGGTTCGGCCAAGCACCGCAAAATGCTCCTTGCAGTTGATCTCGACCTTGACGCGCAGCTAGACCACTGGCGGGAAGGTGGTCTCGAAACGAAGCAACATGACGTTGTTGCTCATCTTGCGCTTGGTCTTCGGCTCGCCGAGGAAGCCCAGCGCCTCACGTAGTCGTGTAAGAACCGGGCCAATGGGCTCCGGCTTCACCTGCACGAAATCCAAATCCTCGGAGTAGCGGGCCTGGGGGCTCAGGTACAGCTTGTGCAGCGCCGTGCCGCCACGGAAGCACAGCGAGCTGGCAAGCAGCCCGTCGGAGTAGATAGACGCCAGCGCCCGGCTCAGGATCAAGTCCTGCTCCACCTGGTGCATGCTTCGCCACGGTACGGTGTTGCGCCACTCCGTGACAGCTGCCTGGGGTATCACTCCTCAACCTCCACATCGTAGTTGAGGACGATCTTCCACCTGCCGTCATAGCCGCTCTTATCCGATTGCCGACCCGGCACCAGATCTGTCCTGTTGAACTTCAGGCCGGATTGCCCGCACAAGCTGTAAAGGCTGTCAGCCAGCCCCTGTTCCCCGACGGCTGACTCCAGCAGATGGCCTAGCCGCTGGATGGTTGCCCTGGGCTCTTCCCTCAGCAGCCCGGCATCAAGGGCGCCGAAGTCGATTGAATCCGCAAGCTCTGCCAGCGCGGATGCTGCATTGTTGATGCCGCCGACCCTGGCCGGGTATCCCACCAGGTCAAGCGCGGTCAATGCGGGGGTCGACACGTTGACGGTGCCGCTCTTCACGGTCTCTTGCTCGATGCCCGACTTCGGCATCCTGCCCTTGAAAGCCAGGTCCAGCCTTAAGCCGCCCGCGCTCTTCGAGCGTACGTGCCTTCCGCACATCACCTGGAACACCTGTGGCGACTGGTGGGACGCGCCTTGGTATGATGCCGCGCTCAGCAGCGCCACGTAGTAATCGGTTTGGAGGTGTTCCATGAGCTGGTCGATGTACTCCACCGGCGGCACGTCACCGTCGATGCCGTACTCAGGAAGGACGATGGCATAAAAGCCCCGCCAGACCGAGCGCAGCCGCCCTGCGGCTATGAGCCTGTGCAGAGCGTTAGACACGCTCCTGCCGGCCATGTCCGGGAAGCGGCGCGTCACGTCGCCAAGGGAGAAGGACAGCCTGCCCATTTTCGGGAGGTTGTCAACCCAGTTCCTTATGTACCTGCTGTCGTCCAAAACTACCCTTCATGTGCGTTAACCGTCAATAAATGATGATTATTGCACATGATACAGCCATTGTCCACTCATAATCGATGTGCAGTATCTGAGAGACGAGGTTATCTTGACAGAATCTCAAATGGTTGCGCGGTCGGCGAGTTTTTCTAAAAGAGGAACGACAGGTAGTGAACCTTGGGAGAGGAGTATCTGAATGAACTGTGATAGTTCTGTGATAGTAGCAGAGTTTTATGAACTAGAAAACAATCAGGCCAGAAGCAATTATGCCTCTGACCTGCGGATTTGTGGTCGCGGGGAAGTATCAGCATCTAGGCGACAAATCGACATTCGATAATCAAACGTGCAGGTAGAGCATGGTATTTACAATTTGGTATTTGGGAAGATGAGGCGATTTTTCCACCAAAGATACTCAGAATGAGTCAAAATTGGCACTCTTTGATTTATGGCAGTGAGACTTTAACGGTTGCTTCTTACCAAGCTTCCACAATGCGGTTGATGAGAGCATTGCCCCAAATTATTGCTTCATCAACCGTTTGGAGAACTGAGGCAGACGGGTGCTGCTCGGAATAGTAGCTGTCCCAGCCCTTATTTTTCCTTATAGCTGGCGGCCAAGCCTGCATTCCCCTATAGGCAAAAAGCCTCTCGCAGGTCTCCTTCACAAGCTTAAGCTCAACATTCTCTTCCTGCATGATGATTTGCAGGTCTATGAGGTCGTGCGCTCTCTGACTTTCGGGTTCTGTAAGACCATGAATTTTCTGTGCGATCTGGTGATGGATTCGCATCAGAGCGACAGGGGCAGGCCCTGGCAGCCCAATCCTCGTGAACATATCCACTATCTCTGGTGAAATGAAGAGATCAGCTTCTTCCGCATCTCCAATCTCATTGTGACCAATCTCAAGGCGCACGGTGCTCCAGGGTTTTCCGTTATAGTTGAGCTTGATCTCGAATGGCTGCATGACATAGGGAGTTGGCACTCCATCAGGAGAAGCAGGAGTCTTTGTAACAAGTCTTCCCGTGAAACCGCTCCAGCCAACGATCAGAGCATCTTCAAGCCTTTGGAGAAATTCCTCAAGATCCTGATTTCTGACCGTATCAAGGTCTCTTGTGAAGCGGGTAGCTTGGTTACCGTAGCGCATTTTAAGTGAACTGCCACCCTTAACCACGCCCTCGGGAAGCATTTGAGCGACAACGACATCGGCAAGTATCGTCCGTGTTCGTAGGGCTGCGTCACCTCTTCCGAACACCCTTTCAATTGCCTTATCCAGGTTCACTTTGCTGTTGGGTAGTTTTTGATCTGTCACTTCAACTCCTTGCTGATTGTTTCTTGCTCTCGTCTTGTTACTAGACCTTCACTTACACCGTCACGGAGAGCCTCCGCCAGGCGCTCAGGCATGATCTTGCCTACGCAGTAGCGGATGGCCTCTGCGGCGGTCATGCAGCGGATACCGTCATAGGTGGTTGTCTTATCGCCAATTTGACGGTGTATCTCCTTGATATGAATAGGAAGCTTCTTCCTTACCCGCTTGGTCGTACCAACATAGATCGTATCGGGGTTCACAGATGCGAGGTTGTGCATCGCCAATACAGATTCACCCAGCACATATGCCTCGGGGCCGACAAGCGTCACTGCATCTGCGTAAACATCGAGAGGAGAAGGAACATGATGTTTGATGCGGTAGACGCCGTGTCCGATACGCTCAAGTTTTCCACGCAAGTGCAGTTTCCCAAGTTCGTCTTTGGAAATTCCCATCTCGTGTGCTTGTGCCGTGGTGATCAATCCGAAGTTCTCGGATGCCACCTCGTATATGTCATCGTAATAAGCCATGGCAAAAGGATACCACTTTCGGTATCCTTTTGCCATTTGAAAGCGAAGAGACCGAGTGGTAGTGTTTTATAGCTTTTCATATTGCTTGTGCAGATTCTGTCTTGCTCTATCGCTCAACGCAGTAGAATATTTGTGTGTGAAACTGGATGTCGGTTTTAGGAGAGATTGAAATGCAAGAAATCAACTGGGCAGAGTTTGCAGCGAAGTTCGCAGGCAGAGAACAGCAGAGTTTTGAGTGGTTATGCTACCTGCTCTTTTGTGCTGAGCTCAACCACGATTTGGGGATAAATCGGTATACAAATCATCCAGGAATAGAAACATCGCCTATCGATGTGGATGGCAGCCTAATCGGCTTTCAAGCTAAGTACACCACAAGCCCGCTGAGCCAGATTACAGACAAACTGGTGCAGGCAGTTAATACTGCAAAAGCGAATCATCCAGAATTGAATAAAATCATCTTCTATGTGAACAGAGATTTTGGGCTTGGCCGAGGTGGTACTGAACCTAGAGGTAAAAAAAGAGTTGAATCATGCGCCAGAGATTTGGGTATTGATATTGAATGGAGGACTTCAAGCTACTTCGAGTCTCCGTTTGTTGCAATTAACAGCAGAGAAATAGCCGAGCACTTTTTTTCTAGACTACCAAGTGTTTTTGATTTGGCTGGCGAATTGAAAAAGCATACTGAGAGCATTCTAGGCTCTATTCG
>JAIRZP010000060.1 GCA_031267175.1 Coriobacteriales bacterium
ATTTTTGCAGTTACTGTAAGACTGTGGCTTCACTCACTGAGGAAAACAGCAGTTTACTTGCGCTTGGTCTGGGTTATTGCACTTCGAGTGAGACGTTGCACTTCGGGTAAGAATCAACCATCGATTGCCATGAATACATAAAAGTGCTCATTTCCCCCGAAGCCGGTCAAGCGCGCACTCGACGATCTCGCAATGGTCGAAGGCAAGCTCCTTAAGAGTGATACGCTCCTCGGCCGCTTCGAGGATGACCCCCTCATCAGGGCCTTCTTCCAAGAGGGTGAACCACCGGGCATCCGCAGCATCGTCGGCCGCCTGAATCTGAACTGAGTCTCTGGGAACGAGCGCCAGGTAGCTGCACGAGACCACCCACCCACACGGGTCGCGCTCCGGTGAACACAACCACGTCAACAGTAAGCGCCGGACGGGGATAGTCATAGGTGTAGTGCTTCATCTGGTCTCCTTGCTTGGTGCTTTGCCTGCTCACGGCACTCACCGGCACAGTTGAAAGAAGAAGGTCTTGCCGCTGGTGTCGTCTTTGAGGTCCATGATGCAGAGCAGGGTGCTATCGTCTATGCGACGGAAGTAGTCCAGCACGGCCAGGCGGTCATAGACCATGCAGGCGGAAGTAACACCGCGAAACTCCATCATGCGCAGGCGGGCACCGCTTTTGCGGGTTACGACATAGGGATACGCGCACCAAAACAGCAGACGCACCAGCGGCTTGGGCAGGCTGTTGAGCCACACACTGAGCGGCATCCGTGCGGGGTTGGCACAGAAGGTCGAGCCGTTCTGGCGCGCAAAGACCATCGGAAAGACCTGCTCACCGTCATCGAAGCGCTTGCTGTACCAGCCACAGGTGGTGAGCAGTCCCTCCAGGGGATGCCCGGTGTACACTTCGCGTCCTCGCCAGAGCCCACGGAGTTCCTCAGCCTCTACGGGCATGAGGCTGTCGAAGAGCTCAAGGGCCTGCTGTTGGGTAAACTTGAGAGGCTGTGAATCTCTCCAGTTTGACGATGAGGCATGCACGCCTCGTTGGTATTCTGAAGACACAAGGTCCTCATTGCTCAATGCTCTCAACAGCAGCCTCCAGCTCCAGAAAAATAGACCTTGTTTTAGGGAGATGACGATTAATCATTGCACACCATCTTTCGGCCAGTTTGCACCAGCTCTGCCCATGCGCATGGTGCCATTACCGCAAGTAGTGGCACCATACACCCGAACAGACCTGGCACAAACTGACTCGAAATCTAGCGCACAAGCACTAATCGTCATCTCCTTAGCTTGTCTACCTGTTGCCTTTATATCACTACCCCATTTTAGCTGACTACTGGTTGCGTGAGGCGATGGGGGATCATACTTTTTTCTCTGGTTTCTCCCCTGAATTACTGCAGCCACTCTTCAGAACAGAGTGCACCAACACTTCATTGAAACTGCTGCTGGGGTGGCATCGACTCGTTGCCAGACATCGGTAGAGGAAATGCAATCAGCATACAGACAACAGGGGCTGCCCGCTGTTGGAGCAGCCCCTGCCGATTCGTACGCTGAGCTATATACCCCTGGCGGCGTTCTGCCCGGCCACATAACCGTAGTACATCGCCAGACTTGAGGCTGCGCCCTCCAAGGCTATGGGGTATTGCACGGTAAAGCGGTCGCCCTGGGTGTTGCCTGCAACGTACAGGCCCTTTAGGATAGTGCCGTCCTCATTGAAGGTATGGCAGTCCTCGTCACTGGACAGGCCGCCCATGTTGCAGAGATTTGAAGCCAGGGTAAAGTAGGTGGCATAGAACGGACCGGTTTCAAAAGAAGTCAAGAGACCGGGTGCCTTGTTAAAGTCTTCATCCTTGCCCGCCTGGCAGAGTTCCTGATAGCGTTTGATCGACTCCAGGGCCGCTTCCCTGTCGATGCCGACCCAGTTCTCGTCGCTGGGCCCGAGCTGGTCGAGCAATTCCTCGATAGTGTCTCCCTTCTTTACAGCATCCGCTTCAATGAGCGAGTCGAAGGCATCCGGGCCAGCAACAGTGGGCGTAACAAAAGACCCATGCAGCGGCGGAAAGTTGGGCACCTTCTCAGCCCAGTTGGCATCCCAGAGCATATAGCACATCTGCCCAGGCTGAATCTCTATCTGGTTCTCAGTCTGCTGACCGGGACAATCCTCGTTCATGAAACGCTTGCCGAGCTTATTCAGACGGAGATACGGAGCGATACCCATCGATTGCGCACCCGTCGCGCCAAATCCGGCCATGTTTCCCATGTGATGGATCATCGGCGCATGATGTGCCTGGATCCTCGCTCCTACCCAATTGCCCAGCTTGAGATGATCGCCGTTATACAGCGGAGCACCATCGGGATCCGTGCCTCCTCCCATCGAGGGATTATTGTTGCGGAACACATCCGGCAGGAAATAGGCCTCCATATCTTTGTTGCCCGAATAGTCGCCGGTCGCCAGAATCACACCCTTGGACGCGTTAACCTTCTTGTACTTTCCGGTCTCGTAATTATAGATATACCCACCAGCCACACGGTCGCCCTCTTTGAAGAGTTGGGTCAAAGCGGAGTCAAAGAAGCCTTGGGCACCCGCGTTGTCGGCAATCTCGACACACTTTTGATTGAAGGTGAGTTGGTCGCAACGCATCGAGGTCAGAAAACAGGGATGCCCACCTTCTGCTACTACCTGTATGGCATCATAGCCCTGTGGGTCGGGATAGAAGTTCGGCTTGATCCAACCGGGGGTGCCGCCTCCGTCCATCCCACCCATCATGGTCATGCCTTCGGCCTCATCCCTGGCAACTACATAGTCGGGAAACGACGAGATATACCATTGAAAGACATCGCCGTTATTCTGTGCCCACTTGCTCCAGATTGGGCGCTTGGGAAAGTACGACCCTTCGTCCATCTCATGATCGACAATCATGTCCCAATCGTATTTGTTTACACGGCCCCAGGTGGCCTGCACCGAGTTGTCGTTTCTGCCAAAAACGGCGATGTCACCTGAACTCGAACTGACGGCAGATTGCTTGTCTGCGTAGATAACCTGTGCACCCTCCTCAGTAGCGGCACGAATGGCACAGGCACCCGAGATACCGGTGCCGGCAACCAGCACGTCGCAGTCAAGGGTTTCCTCAATGTCGCTTTCAGCAATCGTCGGCGGGGTGGCCTCCCAGGGATACGGCATGTCTCCGCTCCCAACACTACCGGCGACAGCGGGTGCTTCGCTTGTGCCGCTGGCCGGAGCCTCGCCGGTGTTACCGGTGCCCGGGCTACAACCGGCCAATGCTCCGGCGAGACCCGCAGTGGCGAGGAGGCCCGCACCGGTGAGGAATGTACGTCGGTCAAGGCCCTGCTCCTGGTGCTGCTGTTCTCTGCCTGCCTGCTCTCTGCTCTGTGTGCTCTCCTGCTTAGCAATCTCTATTCTTCTCTTCTGTTCCATATCTCCTCCTTAAGTCTTGTCGGCAGGCCTTATGGCATGCCGCTCGATACCAACGCACTAAGGATAAGAGGCGCGGCACAACATGTCAGTCCTGCCAACAAGGTCAGAGTGCAAAACCCTGTCACTCGAATCGGGTGATTTTCCCTGGCTGCTCCCCCTCCCCTCTGTTCCACTCATCACAGCCCCCTTGGTGTGCTATAAACAACAGGAGCAGAAGCGATTTGCAATTAAGCAACTACAACGGAGAACAGAAGGTAGCCATTGACCAGAAAACAAAGTATGGGCAGTCATCTCTGGTCAGATGCACTGCACGTTGTCAGTTTTAGCGCTTACCTGGGATTGCTACTGTTTCTGGTGGATGGAGCGGAGCAGGTATCCTCACTGTCGGGCAAACAGGCTGCCCTTCCCTATCTTTTTGCTGCCGCTCTGTTATCGGCGATGATCTGCGGGTTAGTGCTTGCTCTCCGTGGTGCCCTGTCCGCAACAGCGGTGTTTCATCATCTGGGCATTAAGACGGGGGTGCTGGTGCTTTTAGGATTTGCTCTCAGCCTCGCCGCCTCACATCTGCACCTGCCGCTGATCTTCAATGTCTTCGGCTGCGTCTCACTCGGAGTAGGTTTTGCCATGCTGGGCATAGTCAAATGCCTTCTTCTGAGCACCCTCCAGGAATATCAGCTTCTCAGAATGCTTGCCGTCATGGGTGTGCTCGCCAGCCTTGTCAAGATGCTTCTGCTGTTTTTGCCAACGGGCCAGCTGAATGTCGCGCTCATACTGTTGCTCCTTCTCTCAGCACATTTGCCTGCACAAATAGCAGTGGAAACATCTGGGGAAGGATCTTCGGGGGGATCTGCCCCGACACCTCCTTCTTCTGCGACATCCAAAGACCTCACCGTGTTGGAGATGACAAAAGGGATGATAGAGAGGAACTGGGTGCTGTTTGCCGGACTTGCCATCAGCATCATGCTGGGTATCGTATCGTGGAGGGGCAGCATAACCGGAGAATCCGCCACAATACTGCCCGAGCCAGGAGGCCAGCTGGGCGACGCCTCGGGCGCATTGCTCTCCTCACTACTCCTGTTGGGACTATTTAGAAGACCTTCCCCTGATAGCAAGGATTCAAACCGGGTCTTGAATCGCCTGCAAAACCTCACTCCGATCATTCCGTTGATCTGTATCGCGAGCATGCTAGTTGCCTGGATTATGGGAGTCTGGGAAGAAGGCCCTGCACTTTTCGGTGGCTATACCGCCACAGCAGGCAAACTCTTCAGCAGTATTCCCATCGGCTTTTCTACGATGACCCTCTTTATCCTGCTCATCAAACGCCTCGTCTCCGAGGTGCGCTCCGGTCTTTCGGCCGTCTTCGTTTTTGGCCTGTTCATCGCGCTGGTCGCGGCCTTCTTCCTGTTCTATACCGCTCTGCAGCTTTTCTTGCCGCTCAGGCTCAGCAGGATAATCGATCTCCTGTTGAAGCTCCTGTACCTGGTGATTGCTGCGGCCTACATGCTGATGTTTGCCCAACACAGAACAGGAAAGTCCACACCACCTGTCACAGGGCAGATCCAGAAGGTTGCACGCACCTTCTCTCTTACAAAGCGGGAGACGGAGATACTCATGCTGATGGCCCAGGGACGGAGTGCTCCCCATATCGCCGAGACGGAGTTCATCTCACTTAACACGGTAAAGACCCATATCAAGCGCCTCTATACAAAGACCGGTGTACACAACAGGGAGGAATTGCTCGACATCGTCTATCGTACGGAAGAGGTCGATTGACAGAATGCGTAGTCAGTAGCTCGGGTCAAATCGTCCCTGAGCTCGTCTCGGCCAGAGGGATGTTCACCGACACAGTGAAAAAAGAATATCTTTCCGCTGGCTGAGTCTGAGAGGCGGCTGCGTGTCAGGCATGGAGCTGCACCCCGAGGGCCGCGCGCACCGGTTGTACGCAGAGGAAGGCGGCAACAGACTTGAGGATGTCGGGGATGACAAAGGGCAGAACACAGGCGGCCAGGGCTGCTTCGAAGGTGGCGCCGGTAGACACCATGAACCAGAGGCAACCCAGGGTATAGAACAGAAGCGAAAGCACGAGCAGCGAGATCACATCCAAGAGCGGCAGCAACCAGGAGGAGCGCCGCGAGAAACGCCGCGAGACCTGTGCTGCGGCTTCTCTGGCCGTTGGCGCTCTCCTGGCTGCCTGGGCAGCGTTGTCGGAGGCAAAGAGCAGCCAACTCCGTAGCACGGCAATGACAAGAGCGGCAAGCAGAAAGCCTACCAGAAATCCGCCGGTCGGGCCGGCGAGCACACCAATGCCCCCGCGCAGACCGGAGAACACCGGCAAGCCGAGGCAACCCAACGCCAGGTACCCGCCTACCGCGGCAACCGAATACGCGGGAGGCAACAGGCAGACCACTATACCCACCATCAGCGTTTGCAGCGTAAAGGGCACCGGACCGAGAGGCACGGTGATAAAAGCACCCACGGCAATGAGGGCGATACTCAGCCCTGTGAGAACAAGCCCACGGGTACGTGACCCGCGCGGCCCCTGAGACCTGCGCAAGCTCCGGACACCTTTCCCCTGCTCATTCTTCACGGCTACTCCGCGGCTCGATAGGTGGCCCTGTCGGCCACGCGTACATTGATATAGGTAACCTTCCCCTCGTGCTCTGCCAGAAGGGTGGCGATGGCCTGTTCCTTAGCCTCGATATCCTCGGCAGCGCCAAAGGCCACGCCCACGTTGTTGTACAGCGTCAGCGTAGTCTTGACCGCGTCCGGCGCAGAAATGGAGGCCACCATCGCCCGCATCTCCGGCGAGAAGTCGCGGAGCAGCGC
>JAIRZP010000089.1 GCA_031267175.1 Coriobacteriales bacterium
CTGGGCTACGGTGTTATGAGAGGCGGCTTGGTCAGGGGAGACTGCTGAGACAGGGGAGGTTGTGGAGTTGCCGGCGGTTTGCGCTATTGAGTTGCGGGAGGCTGCTGAGGGGCTGGCGGTGTCTGTTGGTTGTGTGACATTGATGCCCACGCCTACGATCGCGACCCTTCTTTTGGACGCTAACGGTACGGATTCCACGAGGATGCCGGCGATCTTGCCCTCAGAACACGTGATGTCGTTGGGCCACTTGACCTGTATGTCCTGCGGATTGCTGCGGGCTCCCTGTGCTCGGGTCTGCTCCTGCTGCAGGTATTCTGCCAGCATGGTGCGAAGCGCCAGAGCGACGATGAGGCTGAGTGCGGGTTCGCCGCACGAAGCCTCCGTGGTATCGAGGGCCACCGAAAGGTACAGGCCCCCAGGCGGTGAGGCCCAAAACCTCCCCAGGCGGCCGCGGCCTTTGGTCTGCCTGAGGGCCATCACAGCAGGAATGAGCCTCGCGGGATACGCGCCCTCGGACTCGCTCTTCTCCACAAGGAGGCGACGCAATGCGTCGCTCGTTGAATCGACCTCATCACAGATGATGAGGTCGAAGTCGGTGGGATATTCCTGGGGATCCGGCTCGCTCAAATCCTTATCCTGCGCTTATCCCTGAGCATCCATAAAGGCCTTGAGCCGGGCCAGCAGCGCGTTGGTCTCGTCTATGAGCTGCTGGTTGTTCTGCCGGATAAAGTCCACGTCGCCACGCTTGCCGGCAAACTCCAGATCCTGGGCCAGCTCTCCGATGTGGTTTGCCTGCACTCCGTAACTGGCACCCTTGAGGCCATGGACGGTGGTGATATAACCATCGAGGTCACCCTCCTGCTGGGCCGCCAGGGTGTCGAGAATCTCGGGAACACTCCTCAGGTAGGTGCTGAGTATCCGATGGTAGATCCTCTCCATTTGGTACTGGGCCAGACCGGCCTCATAGTCGATACCTTCAATTGGTGTGTTGGACACGCGTATCACCTTGCCTTGCCTCATGCCTGCCACTGACGATGCAGTGTGCGCTGATCGGTCGTTTAAACACCAGTATAAACCTTCCAAACCCTCCGTCTGAGGCACATTCTTTAATAACCGCTGGACGCATCGCGCCGTTTAGCATAGAATCAATGCTTCCCAAAGTGTTGGGGCATCGTCTAATGGTAGGACAGCGGTTTTTGGTGCCGCTAGTAGGGGTTCGACTCCCTTTGCCCCAGCCAGACAGCTTTTCTCCCTTTGGGGAGGCACCGATTCATTGCTTGTGCGCCAGATGGTGGGCAAGGAATACCTTGATGCCTCTCCAGGGATGCCTTTTGTATTGGAGTCTTGGTGAAGTCAATTTTCTTTGACATGGATGGTGTGCTGGTGGACTATGCCGGAGGCAAGAGTTTCGCCAGCCAGTACGAACTGGAAATCGTGTCGGGCGATCTGGCCAGAATCCCCGGTATCTTTGCCCGGCTGGATCCGTTGCCCGGTGCCCTGGACGCTGTTGCTCAGCTCTCCACACGATATGAGTGCCACGTTCTGTCTACCGCCCCCTGGGAGAACAGCTCCGCCTGGACCGACAAGGTCAATTGGATATTCAAGTATTTTGGTTCCAGCAAAGAAAGCCCTTTTTTCCAGCGCATCAACATAACGCACGACAAGGGGATGTTTACCGGGGACTATCTCATAGACGACAGGGCCAAGCACGGCGTCGTGCGCTTCAGCGGTGAGTGGATTGAGTTTGGGAGTGAGGAGTTCCCAGGCTGGCAGGCTGTTCTGGAGTATCTGCTTTAGTGCTTCGTTAAGCCCAAAACTGCCGTTAGCTGCGCCGCTCATTTTTCACAGTGCAAGGCGGACGAAGGAGCCCTACTGGCGGTAATGCGACTGAGGCCAACGCAGCAATGTGGAAAAGGAGCAAGCAGATGATGGTAGTTTTGGGCTCAACGGAGCACTAGCCAGCCACATCGACACAGGTGTCCTGAAGGGTTTTAGAGCCTGTGGGACGGGGGCAGAGTGATGCTAATCGGCACCTTGAGCCCTAGCCTGCCTTATTCACGCAGGTCGTGACAGGCCTGTTCTGTAGTGCCTTGGAGCCGGGGCCGGGGGCAAAACGGTATCCGCAGTTTGTGCAGCTCTCAGCACCCTTGGGATTCTCTGCTCCGCAGGCAATGCAAAGCAGCTTGGTGCCAAAGCGCGCTTCTCCGCGACATCGGCCGCACCCTACACAGACATAACCGCACACGCCACACTCCTGTCTCTCACACTGTCAAGGTCCTTATCATAGCACTCCCAGCATAAAAGCGCGCGGTAAGACGAAATCTGCTCGTCGTTGGAAGTTGGTTTATGCGTTTTGGCGCGTTGGGGGCAACAGTGTTTGGTATAGGCGTAGCGGGCATAATCGGCTATACTATCCAACATTGCTTTTTGACAGCAGTGTTGTGGGCGATTGGCGCAGCGGTAGCGCAGGTGCTTTACACGCACAAGGTCAGCGGTTCAAATCCGTTATCGCCCACCATCTTTCTGCTTGTAAAAGGTAACACGCATTGAGATAATGATGTGCTGATAATCGAAAATGGGTACAATAGGGGTACAATGATTTCAAGTTGCGTATGTTTTGCGTTCGTTTTCAGAGGTTTACAACCTCTCCCTGGATAGGTGCGGGTGCGGCCAGAATCGAGCCTACGACTCTGGCCGCTTCTTTGTCCTTTGCTGGCATGATTGAAGCGTAGATGTCGAGCGTGGTTCCGGCCTTGGTGTGGCCCAGGCGCCCCTGTACGGTCTTGATATCGACGTTGCGGCTGATAAGCAACGTTGCGTGCGTGTGGCGCAGGGCATGGAACTTCAAGCCCTCAAAGCCGTTGGAAGCGCAGAACTGCCGCCACCACCTTGAAAACCCGTTAGGCTCTTGCCAGCCGCCTATCTCATTGCTGATAACCGGCGTTGCCTTGCCTTGGCCGATGCCGAGCGATAACAGGAACTCCGCCTGCTTCACCTTCCACGCTTTGAGCCTCTTCACAGTCCCGGTATCAAGGGTGATAGTACGCTTGCTCTGCTTGGTCTTGGGGACGCTCAGGCCGCCGTCATGGGTTATCTGTTGGGTTATCTTGACGGTACTTGCGCTCAGGTCAACGTTGCCCCAGCTAAGCCCTAAGACCTCGCCGCGACGGCATCCGCTGGCGAGTGCAAGCAGCACCGCCATGGCCCGAGAGCGCAGCAGCGTACCGTATGCCTTGCCCTGTTCGTAG
>JAIRZP010000094.1 GCA_031267175.1 Coriobacteriales bacterium
CTGCCAATTCATCCCGCTCTCCCCCTACACAAGGGCCACAGAGTTTTGTATGATGGGTATCCAGCAAAAAGTTTGGAGAGTTCTGGATGCATGTGACGCATAAGGCCCTGCGCGAGATAGCCAGCACCGCTCGTATAGGGCTCGCTGATGATGAGATTGAGAAGACGTGCTTTGACCTCAATCTCATCATTGACAGCCTCGAACCTATTACCCGGTACGACCTGGAGGGTGTGGAGCCTACCTTTCACCCTATCGCCGGGCTTACCAACGTCATGCGCGAGGACGTGGAGAGGCCGGGCCTTACGCAGGAGGAGGCCCTGGCCAACGCGCCGGCCACCCAAAACGGGCAGTTCAGGATCCCGCCCATCCTCGGCGACGGCGGTGGGGATAGATGATACGAGAGGCCCGGCAGTACAAAGTCCGAGTCAAAACTATGCCTGTTACCGCTTCCGTAGCGGTGGTATCAGCAGCAAAGGCAACGGTAACTACCGAAGGCGCAACGAAGGGGGAACGATGACGCTTTCCCCTGCTGAATACGTCAGCCTCTCTCTTGGTGACATCCGCACCGGTCTTGACCGACGGCACTTCAGCGCCCGCGAACTCGCAGAAGCTGCGTTTGCCACCATCGAGGTACTGGAAGAGGATCGTGTGGATGCCTTTCTCTCCCTGACCCCTGAGTTAGCCCTGCGCGCCGCCGATGAGGTAGACGCTCAGCTTGCCGCGGGCTCCAGTGCTGCCGAGATCGGCCTGCTTGCCGGGGTTCCCCTGGGATTCAAGGATAACATGAACCTGCTCGGCAGTTTTACCACCTGTGGCAGCCGCATGCTGGAGAACTACAGGAGCACGCTTTCGGCCACCTGTGTGTCCAAGGCACTGGCTGCCGGGGCCCTGCCGGTGGGCAAGCTCAATCTGGACGAGTTTGCCTTTGGCTCCTCAACCGAGACCTCGGCGTTCAAAAAGACGCGTAACCCCTGGGATCTCGAGCGCGTGCCCGGCGGTTCAAGCGGAGGGAGCGCCGCGGCCGTGGCAGCCGGCATGCTCGCCGCGAGCCTGGGCTCGGACACGGGCGGCTCCATACGGCAGCCGGCGTCGTTTTGTGGCGTGGTGGGCTTCAAGCCCTCCTACGGCGTCGTGAGTCGTTCGGGCGTGGTGGCCTTTGGGTCCTCACTCGACCAGGTGGGGCCGTTTGCGCGTTCCGTGGCCGATGCGGCAGCGGTTGCCGACGCCATCTGTGGCTACGACCCCCTGGACTGCACGAGTCAGGACGTCCCCCGCAATTTCTCAGCCAGTGCGAGGGCGGGCCAGACTGAGGGCATCAAGGGCATGCGCGTGGGCGTGGTAGCCGAGTATCTCGAGGCTCCCGGCATAACGCCGGAGGTCGTTTCCGCGTTCAAGGGTGCACTCAGGCGTGTGGAGAATCTCGGTGCTACCGTCGTGGAGCTCGAACTGCCCAACGCGCACGCGGCGCTCTCGGCCTACTATGTCATCGGTCCGTGTGAGGCATTCTCCAACCTCAGCCGCTTTGATGCCGTCCGCTACGGGTTCTGTGTGGAGGGTGCCACCAACCTCACCGAGCAATACGAGCAGAGCCGCGCCCAGGGCTTTGGCCTTGAGACGAAGCGCCGCATCCTTCTGGGCAACTATCTGCTCAGCAGCGGCGTGTATACCACCTATTACTATCCTGCCCAGCAGGTACGCACCCTCATCACCCAGGATTATCACCGCGCCTTTGAGCAGGCGGACGTGCTGCTCACCCCCACGAGCCCGCGCACGGCCTTCCGGTTTGGCGAGGTCTCCGAGCCCACCTCCATGCACCTCTCCGACATCTTTACCATTCCCATCAATATCGCCGGCAACGGGGGCCTCAACCTGCCTGTTGGGCTCGGAGAGGAGAGCGGGCTCCCCATAGGACTCCAGATTATCGGGCCGCAGTTCAAAGACACCAACATCCTGCGTGTGGCGGCGGCACTGGAGGCCACCTACGACATCGAGCGGCTGGCACCTCAAAGCAGAGAGCTGAGGGAGCAGCACGGCGTGGCACACGGCGGTGCTTCAAGCAGCGTATCAAACGGTGTGCCCAACGGTAGCACGCTGACCTGCGGCGCTTCAGCAGACGGCAACTCGTCAGACGGAGCTGCCGCGTGAAGTCTCTCGAAACAGTCTTGCAGGAGTGGGAGGCCGTTATCGGCCTGGAGGTGCACACCGAGCTCACCACGCTTAACTCCAAGATGTTCTGCTCGTGCAAGGTGGAGTATGGCGCGCCACCCAACACGCACGTCTGCCCGGTGTGCCTGGGTATGCCCGGAACGCTGCCGGTGCCCAACCGTGCCGCCATTGAGAGCATCGTCCTGGCTGGCCTGGCAACGGGCTGCGCCATAGAAAAGCACAGCATGTTCTATCGCAAGCACTACTTCTATCCGGATATGGCCAAGAACTTCCAGACCACACAGGGGCCGGTGGCCTTTTGTATGCGAGGCGGGCTGGACCTGGAGGTGCTCGGAGCATCGGCCGGCGAGCGAGCGCATCTTGAGGGCACTACGCCGCTTGCGCCAGAGGAGGGCTACCGCACGCGCATAGGCATCACGCGTATTCATTTGGAGGAGGACGCCGGCAAGCTCGTGCACGTGGGAGGCGAGAGCGGCCGTATTGCAGGCGCCGACTACAGCCTCGTAGACTATAACCGCTGCGGCACGCCGCTCATGGAGCTGGTGACCGAGCCGGATCTGCGCACGCCTGAAGAAGCCCGCCTGTTCCTGCAGAAGCTGCGCACCATCTACCTGACGCTGGCCATCTCCAACTGCTCCATGGAGCAGGGATCGCTCCGGTGCGACGGCAATGTGAGCCTGCGTCCGCGTGGCTCTGAGAAGCTCGGCACCAAGACCGAGCTCAAGAACATGAACTCCTTCAAGAACCTGCACGACGGGCTGGCCTTTGAGATCTGTCGTCAGGCAGGCATCCTTGAAGAAGGCGGCAGGGTCATACAGGAAACCCGGCACTGGGAGCCGGCTTCTCGCCGCACGATAAGCATGCGTTCCAAGGAAACGGTTGACGACTACCGCCTCTTTCCCGACCCTGACCTGACTCCCTATCATCTGAGCGATGAGTTCATCGCGCGCGTGGGTGCCCGGCTTCCGGAACTGCCCGATGCCCGCGTTGGCCGCTACGTCGCAGAATGTGCCCTCTCTCCTGCTGATGCCCGAGCCTTGGCTGACGACATCGACCTGGCCCGCTTCTTTGACGCGGCGCTTGCCACGGTGCCTGGGGAGACGGTGCCAGCTGATGAAATCCGTACGGAGGCGGTACCAACTGACGAGGCCCATGCGCAGGCAGAGATCAAAGGCGTAGCTCCCGACTCACCTGCTATGGGGTCAACTACGGCCGCTGAGCTCGCGAAACCCCTCGCCAACCTGCTGCTCAACGAGGTCAACGCCTACCTTAACGCTGAGCAGGTGGCTTTGGCGCAGACCAGGCTTGAGCCACAGCATTTGGCCGAACTCGCCCGTCTCATTGCGGACGGCACCATCTCCTCCAAGCAGGGCAGAGAGGTGCTCGCACTGGTGTTTGCAAAGGGCATCTCTCCAGGAGAGCTTGTGGAAGAGCTGGGCATTAAGCAGGTATCGGACACAGGCCAGATCGAGACCGTCGCACACACGGTGCTCAGCAACAACGCGGACAAGGTCGCAGAATACCGGGCCGGCAAGACCGGACTGTTGGGCTTTTTTGTGGGCGAGGCGATTAAGGCAACCGGCGGTACAGCCAATCCCAAGCTCCTGAATCAGACGTTTCAGCGGCTTTTGAATTGAGTTGAGTAACGTTGAGCGAGTTGAGTTGAGGAGCAGGAGCGTGTATGCCAAAGATTAAGTTCAACTACTTTGATGCCTTCGAGCGTATTGCGGAGTATGCCTACAAGGAAGCAACCATGCTCAACGGTATTCTCAGCAATTACGAGCCGGAGCAAATGGACGACCAGGTGCAGATTGTCCACGCTATTGAGAACGAGGCCGATGAGGAGAACCACCAGATCTACAAGCATCTGGCCAATGAGTTCGTGCCTCCGATAGAGCGGGAGGACATCGTCACCCTGGCGCATCACCTCGATAATATCGTGGACTACATCGACGACGTCGTGCAACGCCTCTTCATGTTCAACATCCAGGAAATCCCCGAGCCGGCCCTGCAGATGGGCGAGCTTATCGAGAAGGCCTGTACGGCGCTGTGCATCGCGCTCAAGGATTTTCGCAACTTCAAGAAGTCCAAGACCCTCGACCAGATGCTCATCAGTGTCAATGACTATGAGGAGGAGGCTGACCGGCTGTACTTCTTCGCCACACGCAACCTCTTTACCAAACGGGCCGACGACCCGCTCTATGTCATGAGCTGGTATCACATCATGGTGAGTATGGAGCGCTGCGTGGACGCAACGGAGGACGCTGCCACCACCGTCTCCACTATCATCATGAAGAATACCTGAGAGACCCAAGAACACCCTACCATGAGCCTCACCCTTATCTGCGTGCTCGTTTTTGCCCTCGTCTTTGAGTTCATCAACGGCTTTCACGATACGGCCAATGCCATAGCCACGACGGTCTATACGCGCGCGCTCTCGGTGGGCAAGGCCATTGCGCTCGCCGCAGGCATGAACTTTTTGGGAGCGTTGGTGTCTGAGAATGTGGCCCGGACCATCACCGAGGGCCTGATTGGCGTGCAGATAGAGGAGTACGTTGTACTGGCCGCGCTCATAGGGGCGATAATCTGGAACCTCTTCACGTGGTGGCGGGCGATTCCGTCCTCGTCCTCCCACGCGCTTATCGGTGCCCTCATAGGGGCCTGCATCGTCTACACGATGGGCATCGACGGCATCAAGTGGGAGGGGGTGTTGAGCAAGATAGTCATACCGCTGTTTACGAGCCCCATCATGGGGTTCTTCCTCGCCTTTACCATGATGAAGCTGGTCAACAAGGCTTTTGCGCGGCTTGCGCGCAACAAGGTTAATGGCGTGTTCAGGCGCCTGCAGCTCTTCTCCGCGGCTTTGGTGGCCTTCAGCCACGGCAATAACGATGCGCAGAAAACGATGGGCATCATCACTCTGGCGCTGATAACCGGTGGCATCCTGCCTGTGGGTACCGGCGTGCCCATCTGGGTCAAGGCCCTGTGCGCGGCGACCATTGCGCTTGGCACCTCCATAGGCGGCTGGAAGATCATGAAAACGATGGGCGGGGGAGTCACCAAGCTCAACTCGGCCGGCGGATTTGTTGCCCAGACCGCCTCGGCCGCCGTTATCGAGAGCATGAGCTTTATCGGCGCGCCCATCTCCACCACGCAGGTCATCAGTTCGGCAGTCATGGGCGTAGGCTCGGCCAAGCGCTTCAAGTCGGTCAAATGGAAGATTGCCGGGGATATCGCCCTCACCTGGATAGTGACCCTGCCCGTAGCGGCCCTCCTCGGCGGCCTCGCCGTCGTCATAATCCAACTGTTCATATAGGGGTGGGCAAAACTGTTGGGACAGTAGCCCCGTCCCTCCGTTCCCAGGATATGCTACACTTAGCGGCCTGAGCTGGTGTGGCGCAACGGCAGCGCAACTGATTTGTAATCAGTAGGCTAGGGGTTCAAATCCCCTCACCAGCTCCAGAGAATCCCTTGTAGATTGGGTGTTTCTGGATTTGACCCCTCTCCTGTTGCTCCAAGAGGGTCTAATCAGGGTCTAATCTGTGAAAATTACCCCTTTAGAGGTTAACAACCTTCCCCATTTCAGGTACCTGTTTTGCAATTAATGCATCCATCACCAACACACATTCCGCATCTTTGCTCTTGATGAAATGGGCATACAGGTTCATTGTGATTGAGGCACTCTCATGACCAAGGCGGTGTTGCACGGTTTTGATATCAACGCCTGCTCCAATGAGCAAGGTTGCGTGGGTGTGCCGAAGCATATGGATTGTTACATCATCAAAGCCATATTCTTTACGGAACTTTCGCCACCAATGGCTGTAGTCATCTACATGATAGAAATGTCCAGTGGTGGAGATTACGGGCGTAGTCTCTGATTGGGCAATACCATTCTTTAGCAGCCATTTTGCTTGTTGTATTTTCCAAGCTCTTAACAGCTTCAATGTATCAGCATCAATCGTGACTCTCCGACGTCCTGCTTTTGTCTTTGGTTGTCTGATACCGTCCGTCGTAAGCTGTTGTTCAATACGAATTGATGAATCTTCAAAGTTTATATGACCCCAAGTGAGGCCAAGACCCTCTCCACGTCTGGCACCTGTCGCCAATAGCATTCTGGTTGCAACTGCACTGGATAGATAGCTGAGTTGGTTTTGCTCAGTGGCAAATTGAAGGTATGCCGGACACTCTTTCAGCGCCTTTATCAGTAACGCCGCCCTGTCTTCGCTCAAGGCTTTTACTTCTGGTTTTACCACCTTTGGTGCCCTGATGTTCTCAGCAGGGTTGCGCAGGATGATATTGTGACTGCAAGCCTCCCTTAAAAGCCTTTTCAACATCATTAATGCGCGTTTAATCGCACCAGGGCTGCGACCATCTTCCCCCATCGCAACCATGACCTGCCCAACCGCTGCTGAGGTTATATCCTTCACCTTAACGTTATCAAGGTATTGGTTTAGTATTCTGACCTGGTCTCTATCGTGTCTCAGAGTGGCTGGAGAGGCTGCTGACTTTATTTCACGCCCCGAACAATAGGTATTTGCCCAAGCGGAAAAAGTTACGGAATCGGCGCTGACATCAATACCACGTTCTAGCTCATTGCGGTACTCTTCCATGCTCCTTCTGGCGTGACCTTTGGTTCCATGGAATGTCCGCCAGGGCGAGTATAGGTAGCGCCTCGTAAGCGGGTTCATGCCTAAGCTGAACCGTCCACGCCACACATTTCTCCTTGGTCTTCCATACCTATCCTTCGCTTGTTGAAGCGTGCCCTCACCATTTACTTTCATTGTGCTTCCTTTCTCTTCTTATCCTGCTTCTGCCGATATCCCGCAGTTTTCCGATGCTCTCTTTGGGCAAAGCGCCTTCTGCAAGGCTCGCAACAAAACTTTGCGTCAGAATGAGGCTTATTTTTTCGTCCTTCTGTGCGGCGGTCAAAAAACAGCACTTTACATTCTTTACAGTGTTTGTAGTGGCTGTCATTTAAGTTGAAGTCTTGTATTTGAAGAGCAAGAGCATTAGAAAAAGAGGCTTCAAAAATCTTTCCAGGGAGTACAGGCTTTCCTTCCTCGGGGCCTGACTTGCAGATGAAGCCAATGTTAGGCGTTAGGTTTCGCAGGTAATTGGCGAGGAAAATATCCAACTCCTTGATGTATTCAAGCGTCTCAGCTTTATCACGTTTTAGCATGGTTGAAACTACCTCAAGCTCCTTTGTCTGATGTAGCACTTTCGCAACCTCAACACATTCTTGAAAACGATAGAGGATACGCTGAACCTCTTCGATAGATACGAGATATGCCAATTGCCCCGGATTGAAATAGCCAGCAGGATACTGAATTTTAAATGAAGGGTCTGGTGGTAAGCTTCTGCCAAAATCCGTTTCGAAATAGAGCATCTCTACTTTTGCTTGAGCTGTTGAGAGCCAGCGCTTGTCTACCTCCAGAGTCTCTCCGTTCAAATAAAGATTTTCTAAATGGTCGAGATTCACTTTCAAGCGAAGTGTATGACTGCGTAGAAATGCGTAGCCTTTCTGCCTAATACTACTGGTCATCGAGCATAAGGTTTCCCAAGTCTCAATCAGGTCGCCTCCTTTTTCATAAAGACTCCTATGCTTCTCCATGCTCTCTTCATTACTAAAGACTAGGCCGAACTCTGACATAAATTCTGCCAATGCTTCTGGCGACTTTAGGTCAATATCCTTTAGTTCATGATTAAAGAGTTCGCAGGGTAGTTCATGTCGAGCGGTTTTACCTGCTATTTCAAAACCTACAGGAAGGGCACTCTCTGTCTCAGCCAATCCGTAGAAACCGAGAGCATCACCGTGTGTATTCCTTAATACTTCGACGTTGAACGTGTACCAAGGCAGAGTAACTATACTCTCTTGTCCAACTCTATAAATCTGCATACCAGCCTCCCAAAAATCGTAACCTTAAAAACGATAACTCGAAAATTAGTATTTACGAGTTACGATATCTAGTATATCCTATTGAGGTAGTGATGTCAAATGAAGGGAGAATCTATGGAAAGCGGCGCGGCACGACGAATAAAACTCGTTAGAGAGGATAAGGGATGGTCTCAGGCTGCCTTAGCACGAGAAGCAGGTATTAACCAGAGCAGTATGAGCCGTATCGAAAACGGGAAGGAGCCACCGTATCCAATACGTGGTCAACGTATTGCGGACGTTTTAGGGTGGGAAGGTGACTATAGAGAGCTTTTTCTTGAGGTTGAGCTAAAGGAGGTAGAGGAACGATGAACAAAAAGGATGCGCCCGTCGCTGATGAGAGCAGGCGGACGCTAGACAAAATGAAACCCTCTTGTCTATCAATCCATGATAACACGGATGATAGCCCACTGTCTGGGTATCCAAGGGTGCTGACCGTTGAGCATATATGCGAGTGCTTCCACTGCGGCAAGACTACTGCCCGAGGGTGGTGCCGAGAAGGTAAACTACCTTGTTTCAAAATTGGTCAATACTGGGGAGTGCTTCGTTCGGAACTCGAAAAGTTCATACTGGCAGGTGGTAGCTATGAGTAAACATGAGCCATATTACTCCGCTAAGGCCTTTATTGGTTTTGATGTTCATAAGCGTAGTATTTTCGCCTGTGCGTTAATCCAAGAGACTGGGGAGCTTAGAGAAAAGTCATTTTCTGGAAACGGCTATGAGGAAGTAAGCTCATGGATTAAATCATTTGCCGATTCTGCATCGGCAGTCTATGAGGCTGGGCCTTTTGGCTTTAGCTTGGCACGCTTCTTAAACTCTCAGGGCATCAGATGCGTTGTGACACATTCCAACACTCTCTGGGCATCCAACCCAAGAAGGAATAAGACTGACAAGGAAGATGCCCGTGAACTTGCAAGAATTCTAAGTGTTGGGTATGTCAAACCAATCTATATTCCCACTGAGGGTGAAGAAGCCCGGCGTTCTTTGTGTAAAGAACGTATGCATCAAGTTCAAGCCAAAGGAGATATCCAAAGGCGGATACTCTCATTCCTTGACCGGCACGGTATGGGCGAGAGTGTCGATTTTTCAAAATGGTGCGAACCTTATGTTGATTGGCTCGACAGCATATCTTTCGTATCTCAGGAAGATACGGTGCTATTGAGCAGCTTGCTTTCGATGAGAGAAGAGATAATACGTTCTCTCAAAGGAATTGACTCTCAAATCGAGGTGATAGTGAGCACCAATGAGGATATGCAACTATTGGGTAGAGTTTACGGTATCGGTAACGTCACGGCCTTTACCATTGCCGCAGAGGCCATAAATCTGCATCGCTTTAAAAGCAGCAAAGCCTATGCCTCGTATTTTG
>JAIRZP010000150.1 GCA_031267175.1 Coriobacteriales bacterium
ACCTACCTCGCGCTACGCGTCGCGTATTTCAACGAGCTCGATACCTATGCCGAAGTGCGGGGGCTTGACACGCAACGCATCATCGAAGGCATATCGCTCGACCCGCGCATAGGCAAGCACTACAACAACCCGTCGTTTGGCTATGGTGGCTACTGCCTGCCTAAGGATGCCAAGCAGCTCCTGGCCAACTACGACCAGGTGCCGCAAAACCTCATGCAGGCCATCGTGGATGCCAATCGGACGCGCAAGGATTTTATCGCAGATCGGGTGCTTGAGAAGCTCAGGGCACTCTCCGGCCTGCCCGACACCGAAGCCGCCAACAGCCAGCTTGCCGATGAGGGCAGGATAGTAGGCATCTATCGTCTCACCATGAAGCGCAACTCCGATAACTTCCGCCAGAGCTCAGTGCAGGGAGTCATGAAGCGGCTCAAGGCAAAGGGCATCCCGGTCCTGGTGTACGAGCCCGCCCTGAGCGTGCCGGAGTTCTTTGGTAGCGAGGTCGTGTCCTCTCTCGCGGACTTCAAGGAGCGCAGCTCGATTATCGTGGCCAACCGCTTTGATGCCGATCTGGAAGATGTCGCAAGTAAGGTCTACACGCGCGATTTGATGCTCGAGGAGTCGCTGGGGTAGCGAGCCTGGAGCCCATGGACCGGTGATTGAGAACAATTCACGATAAACGCTGCTGGCACACAACTGTTTGGCCTGGTGGGCGAAACCCAGGTTAGAAAACCCAATACGAGGCCCTGCCAGCAGCTATGATAGAATTGATGAGTATAGACAGGAGTCTACAGCAGAGAAGAGCTGACCATGCGGTACACACTTGAACAAATCAAGACTGTTGTCGCCAAATACGCCCCTGAGAATGGCGTAAAGAGCGTGCGAATTTTTGGCTCGTATGCCAATGGACGTGCCACGAACAAGAGCGACATTGATCTGCTGGTTGAGTATTTCGAGATGCCGTCGCTTCTTAACTATCTGGGGTTTCAGGAGCAGGTTCAAAGTGAGCTTGGCATTCAAGTTGACGTACTGCGCTATCCCCTTAGCCGCGAGCGGCTTATCGATCCGAACTTTGATTCAGGAAAAACGGTGACCATATATGGCTGATAAGAATGGGCTGTTGATCGGACGGATCATCATAGAAATCGATTTTGTACTTGATGCCTCACGGCATATGACCGAAAGTGGTTTTGCAGGTAATACGTACGCCCAACACGCATTAACGATGGCGATACTCAATATCGGTGAATTGACGGGACACGTAAGCGCTGATTATCGAGCAAAGCATGCGGAGATTCCCTGGCACCAGATGATTGGTTTCAGGAACGCCGCCGCACATAGCTACGATGGACTTGATATGCAGATTGTCTGGAAAACGGTTCGAGAGGATCTTCCAGAACTGAAAACCATGTTGCTGAGTCTCTGAGGTTGCGCATTCGTTTTTACTGCCTGAACCGTGAGATTGCTACAGTTATTGAATCCCTTGCCTGCCCGAGCGCGATTTCAGGTGCTGCTCAAAACGATGTGGTGCTTAGTCTCAATGGGCCAACTGGCCATTTGACCGCAGCTTTCAAACTTTCAACTTGACAGGTATCTTCGTCCCGCCTCTGCAGGCCCCTTAACCGCTGGTAGACACGCCTACTCATGCTCTGAGGATGAGTGGTGCCGCGGTTCACTCTCTCAAGATGAAAAACCGTTTATAATCCTATTGTGGGGACGCACACCCCCAGCCAACTCATAGAATTGCTGCTGAGAATCATGTAAGGCCAGAACCTCCTATTACCGCTAAGGAGACCTAATGAGTCAGCAGTGTGCAGCTCCCGTCCTAACTCCCGCAGTAACCGAGTCTCCCGCCCAGGCTCGCACCACAATCGAGACCCCTCTCCAGGCCCTGTCAAACATCTACGGCGGCCTCTTGCCCGTGCGTACCGACGTCACGGCAGACGAGCGGCCCATCACCTGGGAAGAGGACGGCTACACGGTCATCCGGGGACACGCTCGCAGTGCGCCGGGCTGCCATAACGCCTGCGGCGTGTTGCAGTACGTCAAGGACGGCAGGCTCGTCAAGGTGGAGGGTGACCCGGAGAACCCCTATAACCAGGGACGCCTCTGTAGTCGCTGCCTGGCCATGACCGATGTGGTCTACCACGAGGATCGGCTTATGTATCCGATGAAGCGCGCGCGGGAAGACCGCGGCCTTGACCGGTTTGAGCGTATCAGCTGGGACGAAGCCTACGACATCATCGAGGCCGAGTTCAAGCGCGTTACCGAGGCCTGGGGCGCCCATACCATTATGATGTGTCAGGGCACGGGGCGCGACATCCATCAGGTCACACGCCTCAACGCCGCCATCGGTTCTCCCAACGAGGGAGTGCCCTACTTTGCCGGCAACTCGTGCTATCTGCCCCGCATTGCCTCCATGGCCTGCATGCTCGGCGACGCCGCGGTCATGGACTGCTCGCAGTTCCTGCCCCTGCGCTACGACGATCCGCGCTACGTTGTGCCCGAGTTCTGCATCGTCTGGGGCCACAACCCCTTCTACTCCAACGCCGACGGCTTCTTTGGTCATTGGTTCACCGATCTCATGCAGCGCGGCATGCAGGTGGCCGTCATCGACCCGCAACTGACCTGGCTGGCCGCGCGCGCCGGTGAGAACTGGTTGCGTGTGCGTCCGGGTGGCGACGGCGCGCTGGCCATGGCCATGCTCAAGATAATCATCGAGGAAGAGCTCTACGACCATGAGTTCTGCGAGTACTGGGTGTATGGGCTGGAGCAGGTGGCCGAGCGTTGTAAGGAGTACGATCTGGAGGAACTCAGTGCACGCTCCTGGGTGCCCCTCGAAGACATCCGCCGCGTTGCGCGCACCTATGCCGCATCCAAGCCTGCCGCCATCCAGTGGGGCGTGGCGCTTGACCAGCAGACCGGAGGCCAGCAGGCGGCACACGCCGTTACGGCGCTCTGGACCATTACGGGCAACCTCGACGTGCCCGGCGGCAATGTCATCGGGCGGCCGTGCTGGGGTATCGCCCAGCCCAACTGGACAGGCACCTGGGGCTACGATGAGCTGCTCACTCCCGCGGAGGAGCCCGGCCTGCGCATGGGTGCCGAGCGCTTTCCGTTGTTTGGCGTGGGCTTTAAGAACCTCAGTTCCAACGCCACCTTTGAGAGCTGGGAGCATGTGGAGGGTGAGGACGACCTCTACGGGCCCTACCAGTTCAAGGCCGCCTACTTCGTCACCAATAACTTTACGGCCTGCATGGGCGCGCAGACCAAGATGCAGATGGAGCGCTGGTACCGCGAGAAGCTGGAGTTCATCTGCTGGAGCGACCTCTTCATGAACCCGTCCATGTTTGCCCTGGCAGACGTGGTGCTGCCGGTGTGTACCTGGGCCGAGCGCATCGGTTTTGGCGGGCTTAATCCCTATTCCATCAGCTGCATCAACCAGGCCATCGAGCCCGTCGGCGACACCAAGGCCGACCAGACCATTTTCCTCGAACTCGGCAGGCGCGTTACGCGCGAGGGAGTCGTCCCTGGCACCGCCCTGGCAGACGCGGACGGCAAGGTGGCACCCAAGATCCCTCGATCAAACATCACGAGGGGCGCGGCGCTGCCCGGTGTTGACTGGGAGAAGGTCGAGAAACTCGAGGGGCAGTACCATCTGGATGTGGATGTGCTCCGGGGTGTGCGCTACCGCGACATCGCCTTTCCGTGGGATACCGTGGAGGAGATGTGGGACTACGCCCTGAAGCAGGGCGGCTTTACCTGGAAGGAGCTGCAGCACGCCGTATGGAAGATGCCGGAGTTCAGCTACCGCAAATACGAGACAGGCGGCCTGCGCGACGACGGCGGGCTGGGCTTTGCCACGCCTTCCGGCCGCGCGGAGATCTACTCCATGGTCTTTCAGCATGTCGGCGGCGGCCTTGACCCGCTCCCCGCCTACGTGGAGCCCATAGAGAGCCCGTACTCTGCGCCGGAACTGGCGCGGGACTATCCCCTCATACTCACCACCGGTGCCCGCGTGCCGCACTTCTTCCACAGCGAACACCGCCAGATTGCCCGGCTCCGCGCGCTCCATCCCGACCCGCTCGTCTATATCCATCCCGACACCGCCGCGGACTACGACATTGAGGAAGGCGAGTGGATATGGATATGGAATAACCACGGTAAGTGCACCTACAAGACGAGTTTCAACAGTACCTACGACCCGCGCGTCATTCAGACGGAGCACGCGTGGTGGTTTCCCGAGCGCGGCCACGGCAACAGCAGAGAGGACGAGGCCGGGCCCTACGGCGTCTTTGAGAGCAACTGCAACAACCTCGTGCCGCTGCCCGCCGGCGTGAGCGGCTTTGGCTCCAACTACAAGGCCATGGTCTGCCAGATAGGCAAGAACGAGCCGGCCGTAAGCAACGTCCCCGACACGCCCCAGGTGCGGTAGGAAGGGGGCAGCAGCATGGCATTCAAGGGCTTTCTCATAGATGTTGAGTACTGCACCGGCTGCGAGGCCTGCGTGCTGGCCTGCCAGCAGGAGAAGGGCTATACCGAGCACGAGTTTGGCCTGCGTATCAACAAGCTCGGACCGCTTCAGATAGGCGAGAAGGACTACCAGTACGACTTCATCCCGCAGTTCACGCGTTGGTGTGACCTGTGCGAGGATCGCGTGGCGAGGGGCAAGCAGCCCGCCTGCGCCCAGCACTGCCAGAGCCGCTCGCTGGAGTACGGCACGCTGGAGGATCTCGCCAAGCGCGTGTTCAGGGAGAAGCAGCAGATCGTCGTAGTGAAAGGAGAGTAGGGCCGCCCACAATAATCGGTCGTTTTAATCCCCCAGCAAGCCCGAGAGAAAACGGAGAGCCATGAGCAAGATAATCGACACCAACATCGACCACCTACCGGAGAATCTTTTTGAAAGCACG
>JAIRZP010000214.1 GCA_031267175.1 Coriobacteriales bacterium
CCGTCCCCCCGTCGCAACGACGCAGATAAGGCAACCGCCCCTGTTGTTATCTCCGCTCGCGACGTGTGGTTTCGCTACGAGCGCAACGAAATGGACGTGCTGCGGGAGCTTACACTGGAAGTACGCTCGGGGGAGCTTTTCTGCATCGTAGGCGGTAACGGAACGGGCAAGACCACGGCGTTGGGGGTTCTCTGTGGTGCCCTTAAACCCTACCGAGGCAAGGTGTGCGTGGCCGGGCTGAACCCGCTAAAGGTCTCGCGGGCCGAGTTGGCCGCCGCCGGTTTGGTGGCGCTGCCGCAAGACCCGCAGACGCTGTTTCTTCACAACACCATTTTGGAGGATCTCGCCGCCGCCGCTCCGCCTGGTTCAGACAGAGACGAGCGGCTGACCCGCGTCATTAAGCAGACCGAGATCAAAGGCATCTTATCTCAGCATCCTTACGATGTCTCCGGCGGCGAGCAGCAAAGGGCAGCATTGGCAATGGCGCTTTTAGCCGAGCCGAGCTTCCTTTTGCTCGACGAGCCAACCAAGGGTATGGATGCTTTCTACAAGCGCCGTTTTGCCGCTATCCTGACGCGGCTGCGTGCAGATGGCCTCACTGTGGTCATGGTCTCACACGATGTTGAGTTTTGCGCTGAGCACGCCACCAGATGCGCCCTGTTCTTCGATGGCGGCGTGGTAGCTTCGTCTGAGCCGCGCAGCTTCTTTTCCAGCAACTCTTTTTATACCACCGCCGCCAACCGCATGGCCCGCGGGCTGATAGAAGATGCCGTGACAGCCGAGGATTTGATCGGGGCTCTGTCATGCTAGAAAACTTTAACTACTACCTCTTTAGCATCGGTATCATCTTAGTGGCGTTGGCCGTGATGGTTGCGCGCTTTGAAGGACACCGGCCCAGAGCGCGAGAGATCGTCACGCTGGCGGTGATGTGTGCGCTGTGTGTGGCAGGGCGGGCGGCTTTTTTCATGCTGCCCTCATTTAAGCCAGTGGCAGCTATTGTCATCATCGCCGGGGTTGCTTTAGGTGCAGAAAGTGGGTTTCTTATAGGTGCTCTGGCCGCCTTTGTCTCCAACTTTGTTTTTGGGCAGGGCCCCTGGACGCCTTTTCAGATGTTTGGCTTTGGTCTTGTGGGCTTGTTCGCCGGGCTGCTGTTTCACAAGCGCGAGATGGCCGTCTCTCAGTTGGGGCAAGCCCGCCATGTCGCGGATGAAAACGATGGTACGGGCGAAAGCATTGGTGCTGGTCAAAGTAATAGTGCGGGTGAAAATGGCAGCGCGGACGCCAGCGTAAATACGATAGCCGCCCAGCTTGCCGCCCTCAGTGCTAACCGTAAGGCATGGTGGCTGCGGCTTGGGTTGCTTTGTGCCTACGGGGGCTTTGCGGCGCTTGCCATCTACGGCCCCATCGTCGATGTCGCCTCGCTGTTCATGTTCTCCGAATCCGTAAGCGGCGAGGCTCTGGTTGTCATGCTGACTTCTGGGCTGCCTTTTAACATCATCCACGCCTCGGCCACGGTGTTCTTTTTGCTCGTGCTGGCCCCGGCGATGCTGGAGAAGCTGGAGCGTGTGCGGGTGAAGTTTGGTCTGATGGGCAAGCCAGCGCGGAGTAAGGCCAAAGGCAAGGCAAAGGTGGGCGCCAAAGGCAGCGGTACGATTGCGCCTTTGTTTATCGCAGCTTTACTCTTCGCATCTGTTCTCTCGCCGCCACAAGCCGCTCTGGCTGCCTCTGAGTCCAATGCTGCCGAGCCATCCTCTCAATCCTCCACAGACGCAGACACTTATGCGATCCTTGCTGCCGAGCGTCTGGCCGAAGCCTCAGAGGTCGGCGAGGTGATAACGTTTTGGCTGGGCGGCAACGAGGGACACCCCGCGCTCATTTGGGAGTTTGACGGCGCCCGCCTTGAGCCCTTTCAGGCCGCGAACCTGCCGCCGTTGGACTTAGCTGCTACGGTGACGCCGGGAACCTTTGGGGGTGAGGGGACCGACAGTTTGATCCTCGACTTCTCTGGCACAGGTGCCCTGCCCATACCGGCTACGCTCTCGGTGGCGCTGCCCGAGTCCATGAGCGGCGAGTCTACACTCTCGCTGTATTATGTGGACCCAGAGACCGAACGTTACTCGCTGGAGCAGACCGTTGCCTCTATCACTAACGGCTATGCCACGTTTACCATCGTAGAGCGCCAGCGTCTCATCTTGTCGTCTGCCTATCTCTCCCGTCAGGATCCAGCCTCTCTAGCCACTGTCGCTTCTCCTATAGTCGCCGACCAGGAGACTCAACAAGCGGGGCAGGAGCCTCTTCTTTCGTCCGAGGTCCTCCGTAATATCATAATCGCGCTGTCGGCTGTTGCCGTGGTTGCGGCAGCCTTCCTCTTGCTCAGATATCGCCGCCGCCGCCGTGAACTTGCCATAATGCAGAAGGGCTGGGCCACCACTCCCGCAGAAGAGGGCGAAGAGGGCGAAGGAGGCGAGGGAGGGAGCTCCTATAGCGGCATCCCCTCGCTCGAGACACTAATGTCAGAAGACATCGACGAACCTGGCGAAAACGCGAACTTCGAAAAATAGTCCTAGACGCACGATACTGTCGTACGTTATCCTGCAAGGAGTACAACGAATCGAATAACGTGACGAGCCATCGGTCGCTGAAGCGATACCGTACTATGCGGAAACGAGGAACCCGGTTAAAATCCGGGGCAGCAGACCACTACTGTGAGGGCAGACGAACGGGCAAACATGCCACCGGCAACGAGGCCATAGTGCCGCAGAAACCGGGAAGGTGTCCGCAAGGATGAAGTCCAAGCCAGGAGACTTACCGATGGCGGGCAAAGAGGTGTTCTCGGGTCAGTTTGGAGAACGACTGCTTTTTGTTGTCTCATCTCAGACGACCCGCTGCAGGAGAACAGCCGAATGTGGCGCTGTGAACACGGATATGCCCAAACAGGTTGCCGTATTCCCAACGCCTTCTTCGGGTGTCGGCGTGGTTACATAATCCTTCCCACGCCGGCACCATTCCCGGATAGGTTGGTCTTTGCAGGGCACGGGTAAAGAAGTCTGAACGGTATCTACCTTTCAACCAGTTTGGTAGAAACTTTCGATTCTGAATCTAAAAAAAGTACCAAAAATATCGAATCGTCTACTATTATCATCCGTTGGATGGTATTACGATAATTGTTGGAGTATTAGCCCCTGTGTACTATATGCTTATTAGTGTGGTTTTTGGCACATCCTCAGCAATTTGGAGGTAACCTTGTCTTTGCTTACAGAGTTATCCGAGAAAGTACAGCAGGGGTGCACGAGCGAAGTAGTTTCGCTCATAGAGCAGGCTTTGGACGAGGGGATGCCTGCCCAGCAAATACTGGACGAGGGGATGCTCGATGGTTTGGGCAAGCTAAGCGTACGCTTTCGCAACTCCGAGGTTTTCATCGGAGAGCTTCTACAGGCTTCAAAGGCACTCAATGTGGGCATGGGCCTGTTAAAAAGCCTCCTTTTTGAAGATAGCATCGCGTTGCGCGGCAAAGTGGTCATCGCCACCGTAGAGGGCGATTTGCATGATATAGGTAAAAACCTTATCAGGTATATGTTAGAAGGCATAGGCGTGGAGGTCATCGACCTCGGCGCCGACATACCTGCCGTGAGAATTGTCGAGGCAGTCCGCAAACACAAGCCCGACATATTGGCGCTTTCCGCTTTGCTGACCACGACGATGGAGCGGCAGCGTGATGTCATCAAGGCACTCAGAATCGCCGGGCTGCGCCGTCAAGTAAAGGTCATTGTCGGCGGGGCTCCCATCACTGAGGAGTTCAGCGAAAGCATTGGTGCCGATGGCTATGCCGCGGACGCCGCTACGGTTGTTGACCTGATTAAAAGACTGCTAAAGGACAAGGCGTAGGAACGAGGGGGAAAGGAAGGGAACGACAGGTAGTTTGCCGTCGGCGCTTACGCCGGCATCTTAGCCGTAGGGCCCGTGCGAAAGGAGAGAGTATGCAATTTGGATCACTCAAAGACTATTCGCTGCTCACAGGCATCGGAATACAGGTAGTAGATGAGTTTGGCACAACGATTCACGTCACAGATTGCTATAACGCCGCCGCGGAAGCCCTGGACTATCTCAGTACCCTGTTGGATGTGGAAGAAGATGTTTCACAGGCCAAGGTCAAGAGCCTGGCTCGCTCGGTGGAGTTTGGCGGAATCTACACCTTTCTTGATCCTCGCGGTTTGGTCTTTGCCACCGCACCAATCCCCAACGACTCCAACAATCGCTTCGTCATTGGTGGCCCTGTCATCTCCTCCAGCTTAGACGATTACCTTACCTATGAGCTTGTCGCCAGCGCCCCTAAGCCCTTCGACATGGATCACGCCCGCCAACTGCTGCTTGCTGCCATACCTGTCCGTTCCGCCGCTTTTGTCTCGGCATTCTCTGAGCAGATGTTTGTTAACGCCGTTTTTCTCGGGGGTCGCCACAGTTACGCAGACCATTCTGAAAGCGAAGTGGCCAACGAGGATACCGTAGCTGTTTTTAGTGTCAGCGGTAATAGGACAACAAAGACTTCCAGCGGATTTGAGTCTTTGGATGTTCGTCATTATATGTATGCGCACGATGAAATCATCAATGAACAGCATCGGCTGCTGAAGTCTTTGGATGAACATCAGGAGGTCCAGTCCAAGATGCTGCTCAACGAGATTTTGGCTCAGATCGTCTTTCACCCGCACAATAACACAGACTTTATCAAAAGCCGGATTATGGAGCTTTTGACGTTTATGACCAGCAACGCCACCAGTCAGGGGGCAGACGTCAAGCTGGTTTCCCAACTGCGCAACCGAGCCTATCTGGAGATCGAGGAATGTAAGACCTTAGACGACATCGTTGTCTGTATGAATCGGCTGTTAGAGCAGCTGTCCGTCTGCACATTTAGCAGCACCAACTCTCGTCACGCCGAGGTCATCCGTCAAGCGCTGGATTACATGGCGGAAAACTTTGCCAGCGGCATCACCTTAAACGACGTTGCCGACCACGTCTCTTTTAGTCAGGCATATCTTTGCACACTGTTCAAAAAAGAAGTGGGTCTCAGCTTCAAAAACTGTCTGAATCGAATACGTATTGAGCGCAGCAAGGAGTTGATGGCAGACTATTCGCTGAGCATTGCCGCCATCGCCTGCCAAGTAGGTTTTGGCGATCAAAGCTACTTCACTCGTGTTTTTAGGCAATATGAGGGCACCTCGCCGTATCAATACCGGCTGACCCGATGCTCAGCAGCGGTGGCAGTCTGAAAAGTTTTTGCTGTTTACCAGTAAATAAGTGCAAGAAATACGCCAGAGTGCGCTATAGACTTACTACAGGTGTTTGGGCAAAACTATCCGCTGTTTTCATTACTGACGATAGGAGAGTCGGATTATGGGTAAGAATAGCTACACCAAGACCGCCTATACGAATCTTGACGACTTCGTATATGGCAAGTCGCTTCACCCCGTGACCACCAAGCGCGGTCTGGTGGTCGGCGGCGGCGTCATCTATCCCGAGGTCAACTTCACCTTACCAACCATGCTCATCGAGGATGACACGATGGACGATGTTCTGCGCATCTACAAAGAGATCGCTACTGGCATCTCCCAGCGCGTTGTTGAGCTGGAGGCTCCCGGCTATGTGCTGGAGTGCGAGTGGCTGCCGGCCATGACCTTTGAGCCCGAGCGCGGCATCAAGGTCATGCAGGTGTTAGAGGACGTGGTGGAGGAATACCACCAGAAGTACGGCACTATCGGTGCTATCCGCTCCACACCGGTGGACATCCGCGAGGGCGCGGGAGTAGAGCATATGTGGCACGGGAAGGCCTGGGATAAGGTGGTCCGTTCCTTTGAGGGTTCGGCAGAAATCGGCAACGACTTTTTGTCCATCGAATCCATCGGCGGCAAAGACGTGCATGACGAGGGCCTGATGTATTGTGACATCGAGAAGGTCATCTTCGCGCTCGGCGTACTTGGTGCCCGCGATATGGAAAAGCTCTGGGGCATGATCGGCGAGGTCGCCGGCAAGCACAAGGGCGTCTACCCCGCCGGCGACACTGCCTGCGGCTTTGCCAACACCGCGATGGTGCTGGCCGAGCAAAACTACATCCCGCGCGTCTTAGGTGCCGTGGCTCGAGTTACTGCGGCAGTGCGCACGATAGTCGCCAACGAGCAGGGAGCTGTGGGTCCGGATAAGGACTGCGGCTACGAAGGCGTGATCATCA
>JAIRZP010000036.1 GCA_031267175.1 Coriobacteriales bacterium
CACCGTCGCTGCCAGGGCTACAGCCTGTGAGCGCAGCCGCACCGGACAGTGCCGCGGCACCACCAACGACGCCGGCTCCCTTAAGGAAGTTCCTTCGATTCAATTCTACTGCCATGCTACACACCTTTCTCCTTGTCCAGACTCTGCGCGTAAGGCATGCGAGCCCGGTTCTCATTATTCCCCCAGACGGGTATCAAGGGGAAGTATCCTCAGCAAGTCTAACGCTCCCGGCGCGATTGCACAATACGGCTAAAGTACTGATTTTGCGGTCTTATGCTAAACATTCAAACTTTCAGAATTGCGAAATGCGAGGTATTCGAAGTCCTCAAGATGGAAAACAAGATCTGCTTTCGGCTTTATGCCGCTGATAAGGAAGTGGTAAAGCGCTGCAGGCCGTATCTCGACGAAATAGGGTTGACCTACACGCAATGCAACACAATAAAAGCTCTGCAAGGTGAGCAGGGCCTTGAAGAATCTTTCCCGTGTGTTTGGACTATTACATACCAGAGATGGCATTCTGTTGCATAAGGAAGGGGATGCGCTATCCCGATGTTTTGCGTTACTGCCGCTCAAGCCAGGTCATCGTATCGAGACGCTTGACACAGCTATACACTCAGTGTATAGTGACTCGCATGGATAGAGCAATGATACTTCTTGGGCTGCTTGAGACAGGTTCGGCCTATGGCTACGACCTCAAGCATCATTACGACCGTCTGTTTGGTCTGCGCAAGCAATTGGCCTTTGGACAGATCTATGCCACCCTGGCGCGGCTCATGCGGGATAGCTGCATCGAGGAGCTTGAGGGAGAGGTGAGCCGCGGCCCCGAGCGCAGGCGCTACCGCATCACCGCTGAGGGGCGGGATCGCGTTGATGAATGGCTCTTCACCCCGGATATTCCCGATGAGAACCTCCAGAGCAACCTCTTTGCCAAGACGGTGATAGCGCTCCTCATAGACGACGATGCCGAGAGGCTGCTCGACATGCAGCGCCACGCCCATCTGGAGCGCATGCGCCAACTCACCACTGACAAGCAGGGCGCGGACTTTGCCACCGCCGCGCTCTGTGACCATGCCCTGTTTCACCTCGAGGCCGACCTGCGCTGGATAGACCTGATGAGCGCCCGGCTGAGAGACCTACGAGAAAGTATCGGACAATGACGCACACCCCAGCTCCCTCCGCCCCGCTTTTCTGTGCCCGCGACCTGCGCCTTTCCTTTGGACTTACAGAGGCGCTGCGAGGCGTGGACCTTACCATCCGCGCTGGCGAGATACTCGCCATCATGGGCCCGTCCGGCTCCGGCAAATCCACGCTCCTGCACGTCCTTGCCGGGGTGCTCGTGCCCGCAGGTGGCAGCGTCGTCTACGATGGGCGGTGCATCTCCACGATGAACGAGGCCGAGCGCGCGCGACTGCGCCTGACGGAATTTGGCTTTGTCTTTCAGTTCGGGCAGCTCCTGCCCGACCTCTCCGCCCTTGATAACGTCAGCATCCCGCTTCTACTCAGCGGCACAGGCCGCAGGGAGGCCCTTGCCCGCGCCCAGGAGCTGCTTGCCGTGCTTGGGCTTCAGGACTGTGGCGACAAGCGGCCACCCCAGCTCTCCGGCGGCCAGGCCCAGCGGGTCGCGCTCGCACGCGCGCTCGTTGCCAGGCCGCGCGTGCTGTTTGCCGACGAGCCCACGGGCTCGCTTGATTCGCTGGCCTCCGAGCAGGTCATGGAGCTGCTCGCCGCTACTGTACGGAGCTTTGGCGTAACGATGGTGGTGGTGACCCACGACCCGCGCACCGCCGCCTATGCCGACCGGGAGGTCATCGTGCGTGACGGGCAGATACGGACGGGTTTTGACCTATGAAGACCCTCACGCTTGCGCGCCTGCTCCTTGCCCATGACCGGGCAGCGCTCCTGCGCCTGCTCGGCATCGTCTGTGGCGTGGCGGTAGGCACGGCGCTCTTTCTCACCCTCTGGGGCTTTTCGCAGGGCATCACGGCGCGTACCGAGCGGGCAACCTGGCCCGATTATGCCACCGACGGCACCGCAGGAATCCACGCGAGCGAACTGGTGGGTGAGCTGCCTCCTGACCAGATCATCATTTCCGGCAATTCTGCCGTCCTCTACCCCTCCCTCGTCGATCACTTCCTGGATAAGCGCATAGGGGTGGTGCGTATTGCTGCCACCGAAGACAGTACGGTTGCTGTGCCCGGTGCCAACCCGGTTCCCCGGCCTGGCGAATACCTTGCCTCCCCCGCTGCAGCCGCGCTCATAGCGGAGTACCCACCCGAGCTGCTCGGCAACCGCTACGGCCAGTCTGCCGGCGTCCTTGGCGACGAAGCGCTCGGCAGCCCGGGCTCGCTTCTGATCGTACGCGGCGCAACGGTGGAAGAGATGCGCCTGCAATCAGACGCGTTTGTGGTCTCAAGCCTGGCAGGCAAGGCATTCTCTACCAGCGCCTTCAGGATAGCGGCCATCGTCGGCAGCATCGCCATCCTCCTGCCGGTGCTGTTGCTCATCTCCATCATCACGCGGCTGGGCGCGGCGCAGCGCCAGGAGACCTTTGCCACGCTGCGCCTCATGGGCGCCACGCCTGCTCAGATCGCCCGGCTGGCCGTGCTGGAGACCGGCATCACCAGCTTGTTGGGAGCAGTGGCCGGCGGAGCGCTTGCCTGGGCCTTAAGCCCGCTCTTTGCCCAGATCCAGATAGACAACGAGCGCTTCTTTGCTGCTGACATCCAACCGAGCGTGCCGTTTGCCCTGGGCATTGCGCTGCTCATCACCGTGGCAACCACGCTCGTTGCCTGGGTGCGCGCCCTGCGAAGTCAAAACACCGGACTGGGTGCTTCGCGGGAGATAGTGGAGAAGAAGCCGGGGCTCTGGCGTCTTGCACCTCTGCTTCTCGGCATGGTAACACTGGCGGGAGGAGGCTGGCTTTCCTCGCATTACGACCTGTTTTCGGGCCTGAGTGAGATACTGTTCAGCATCTTATTCGTTGCGGGCTTTGTCGCCATCCTGGTTGGCCTCGTGCTCGCAGGCCCGCTGCTCACCTGGTGGGCCAGCCGCTTTGCCGCGCGCTTCTCTCGCAGTGCCGCGGGAGTCATAGCCTTTGCCCGCATCAAACAGCACCCCCAGGCCGCGTTTCGCGCCGTTGGGGGGCTGGTGGTGGCGGTATTCGTGGTCAGTTTCTTCTTTGCGGCCATAACCATCGCCCGTGTTGATACAGACGACGGAGCAGGCGCGGCAGAGGCCACGGACGCATCCCTAAGCGGTACTGGTGACGCTACCGGCAATGCTTCAGAGCGCGCTGCTGCCAGGCCCGCTCCCCCGCTGCTCCATGCGAGCCTCTCCGGTGGGTATACCGTCGCGGATATGGACGCAGTGCAGACGCAGCTGGAAGCCGCCGAAGGGGTCACGGGCGTCGTGGTCGTCTCTTATCTCGAGGGGCCCGCAGGAGAAGAAGCAGCATCGAGCGAAGGCGCTGCAGTCATCAGGGCCACAGACGCCGCCGTCCTCGGCATTCCCCAGGCCGAGGTGCCGGATGCTCCGTGGATAGCAGTGCCGCCGCGCTACCTCCCCAGCGCTTATGTGCCTTCGGATGCAGACCCAGCACATCCGATACAGGCGGCTCAATTCGCGGACATCGAAGAGCTCAGGCCGAGCTACCTCCTCGTTGCCTACGGCGGGGATGAGCTGATGTGCGAGCGTGTTCGCACGACCCTCCTCACCTCATCGTTGAGGCTCGTTATGGCACCCCTGACCACCGCCGAGATGCGAGACGACGGCTCGGCCAATGCCTTCATACAGGAGTACGCCTACCTCGCCAACCTGGGCGTACTCATCGCCACAGCTGTCTCGGGCATCTCGATGGCGGTCTCCACGATTTCCAGCATCCTCGACCGCCGCCGCACGCTCGCCTTGATGCGGCTTACGGGCATGCCTCACACGGCCCTGCGCCGCATGATAGCCGCCGAGACCCTGCTGCCCCTGTTCGTGGTGTTTCTGCTCAGCACGGCTCTGGGATTCATCGTAGCGCAGCTGCTGCTCAGTGGACTCACCGAGGGCAGACGCTTCGTTGACTTCTCGCTGCTCGACCCGATGTATTTTGTGGTGCTCGCCATAAGCCTGCTCCTCGCCACAGCGGCCATCGTCGCGACCTTCCCCACCGCTCACCGCTCCACGGCGCTTACCGCTACACGGTTTGAGTAGGCGAGGGGAGGGAGAAACGCCTGTCCGCAATGCCGGACCACAGTGCACCCCGGACCGTAGGCCTTCACGTCAATCGGCAGCCAGCTCGGCGAGGGATACCTTGTCGGTATAGGCGTAGATCGAGGTGCTCAGTCCCTGCCAGAAGGCGGCGATGTTGCAGCAGTTGGATTGGCGGGGACACTCCTGGGCCTCATGCTCCAGACAGGCCACGGACACAAAGTCGCCCTCGGAGGCCCGCATGATGTCTCCGGCGCTGATGGCATCCGGATCCCTGGCCAGACGGTAGCCTCCCTGCGCGCCGCGCACGCTCTCAAGGTATCCCAGCTTACTCAGCTGGCGTGCTATCTGCTCAAGGTACTTGAGGGATATGTCCTGACGGAGCGAAACCTCTCTGAGCGGCACGGGCCCCTCGGCCTGATGGCGGGCGATGTCAATCATCAGATAGAGGGCGTAACGGACCTTGCTGCTGGCCTTCATGCTCCACTCCCGCTCTCTTTTATGTGAGTGCCGGGCGCCATCAGTAGTCCTCTTCCTCTTCCCCTTCGTGGATGTCGCTCTTGGGTTTTTCCAGGCCCTCGATGGTGATGCCGTTCTTCTCGGCATAGTCCCAGAGCGCGGCGTGGATGGCCTCCTCGGCCAGGAGCGAACAGTGCACCTTGACCGGCGGCAGGCCGTCGAGGGCCTCACAGACCGCCTTGTTGGTGACCTGGAGGGCGTCGCGTATCGACTTGCCCTTGACCAACTCGGTGGCCATGCTCGAGGTAGCCACGGCGGCCGCACAGCCAAAGGTCTTGAACTTGACATCGCGCACGATGCCGTCCTCGTCGATGTCGAGGTAGACGCGCATGATGTCGCCACACTGGGCGTTGCCGACGGTGCCCACCCCGCTTGCGTCCTCAATCTCGCCCATATTACGCGGATTGGAAAAATGCTCCATTACCTTTTCTGAATAACTCATGGTGAAGAATCTCCTGTTCTCTTCAAGTTCTAGGATTTGACGGCGCTGACAGCCTTGCGGCCCGCGAGGAAGTCCTCGTAGAGCGGGCTCATCGTTCGGAGGCGCGCCACGACCTCTTTGATTGCCTCCACCGTATAGTCGATGTCTTCGCGAGAAGTCTCATGGCCAAGGGTCATACGGAGGCTGCCGTGAGCGATCTCGTGCGGCAGCCCTATGGCGAGCAGCACGTGGCTGGGGTCGAGTGAGCCGGAGGCGCAGGCGGAGCCACTCGATGCCAGAACCCCCTTCTGCTCCAACATCAGCAGGAGCGACTCCCCCTCTCCAAACTCAAAGGAGATATTGGCATTGCCCGGGAGCCGCAGCGCAGGGTGGCCGTTGAGCCTGCTGTAGGGCACCTCGGCAAGCACGCGCGCGATGAGGTGGTCACGGAGCTCCACGGCATGCTCCCTTCGCTCGTCAAGGTGTTGGATACTGAGATCGAGGGCGCGGGCCATGCCCATGATGTAGGGGACATTCTCGGTGCCGGCGCGGCGTTTGCGTTCCTGGGCTCCGCCGTCGAGGAAGCTTTTGGTCTTAATGCCTCTGCGGATGTAAAGGAGCCCAACGCCCTTAGGCGCATTGAATTTGTGTCCGGAGGCGCTGAGGAAGTCCACGCCCAACTCCTCAATAGCAACGGGCAGGTGTCCCACAACCTGCACGGCGTCGGTATGGAAGAGCACGCCGGCCTCATGCGCGATGGCAGCCAGCTCCCTGATGGGCTGGATGGTACCTATCTCGTTGTTGCCGTAGATGATGGAGGCGAGGGTAGTGTCGGGGCGAAGGGCGCGGCGGAACACCTCTGGATCCACCAGCCCGTCTGAGTCCACCTCCAGATAGGTGACCTCATATCCGCGTTTCTCCAGCCAGAGGGCGGAATGCGCCGTGGCATGGTGCTCCGTTGCCGAGGTGATGAAGTGCCTGCCCTTCTCCCGATAGGCAAACATCGTCTCCTTGATGGCCCAGTTGTTGGACTCCGTGCCACACGAGGTAAAGTAGATATCCTGCGCGCGGGCACCCAGATGGGCGGCAATGCGCTCGCGGGCATCGGTCAGGGCAGAGTGCGCCCGTTGCCCCAGCTCGTAGAGCGAGGAGGGATTGCCCCAGTCGGTCTCAAAATAGGGGAGCATCTCCTGCACGACCTCGGGTGCCACCGGGGTGGTTGCGGCGTTGTCCAGGTAGATTGTGTGGTGTGTCATGAATTTCTCCTTTTCGTGCTCAGGGGAGGTCGGATAGAAGGTTTGGGCCGTGGGGTGTCCTATAACGGTAGCCCGAGCCCCGGATCTGGCCTGCCAGCAGGCTACAGGGTTCCGGCCTTTCGGGCGGCATCGACCTCGTCAAGCGCTTCCTGGGGAGTGGCATCGCAGCTTCCGGTGCCCCAGGTGAGCACGGACATCTCATCGCCCACGCGCACGGTCCCTTCCTTGCGCACGACGCCGAAGATGCCCTCACGCGGAAAGATGCAGTCACCGGCCAGATGGTAGATGGCGCAGCGTGTGTGGCAGACCTTGCCTATCTGGCTGATCTCCACCTCTGTGTCGCCCACCTTGAAGACCGTGCCCACGGGCAGGGAGAAGAGCTCGATGCCCTCAGTGGTAAAGTTCTCGGCAAAGTCGCCTTCCTTGACGTCGAGGCCCAGTTCGCGGGCCCGCGCTATGGACTCCTCGGCGAGAAAACTCACCTGGCGGTGCCAGTCTCCGGCGTGAGCATCGCCCTCAAGCCCGCTGGAGAGCGCAATGTGTACGGAGCCTCCCTCGAGCGGGGCCTTGCGCGTACCCTTACGCTTTGAGGTATTGATAGAGGTAATCCTGCCGCGAGGAGGGGAATCGGGCAGGGTCGTAGGAGCGTCGGTCGAGGTCTGTGCCGGCACCTGGGTCGGAAGTACCTCAGCCACGGGAGGAGTGCTGTCTGTAGAGCCCATGAATCCATACCTTTCTTGTAGGGATTAAGGTAGTAGGCAGTATACCGCGTGCGCCCTCCAATTCCCAGCGTTTTGGTAGGAATTAGCGATGAGGTGACAAATTGTAATAATTTAGATGAGG
>JAIRZP010000115.1 GCA_031267175.1 Coriobacteriales bacterium
CTGCCAAAGTGGGACACTTGCCCCGTCCCCCTGTCCCACTTGCCCCCCTCACGACGCAGTTCGTCCGTCGCGCCCGTGGCTATGCGCCTACTCCCATTACGCTGCCGATTGCGACAGCCCCTGGCGAGGTGATTCTGGCCGTTGGACCCGAGCAGAAAGGCACCTTCTGTCTGGCAAGTGGCACCGACGCGTTTGTCTCGCAGCATCTGGGCGACCTGTCCAATGCCGGTGCGATTGCCGCGTATCTGGAGGCCCTGAGCCTCTACGAAAGGCTCTTTGCCCTGCAACCCACCGTCCTGGTCTCCGATCTGCATCCCGATTATTTCAGCACCCGATGGGCGCAGCAGCAGAGCGCGGAGCAGGGCCTGCCTTTGATCCAGGTGCAGCATCACCATGCCCACATAGCGGCTGTCATCGCGGAACACATGACAGGAGGGACGAAGCTGGGACAGGGGGACGGGGCAATAGTCCCACGAACCCCAGTGGGTCCCTTGCCCCGTCCCCCTGTCCCAGCTTCGTCCTCCTGCGCCAGCACCGCCCTTCCTGTCCCCCTGTCTGAGCAGCAGGTCATCGGCATCGCGCTCGACGGCACGGGCTACGGCACGGATGGCAGCATCTGGGGAGGCGAGGTGCTGGTGGCCTCACTCGAGGACGCACAACGCTTCGCTCACCTGGAGTGCTTCCCACTACCCGGCGGCGCGCAGGCTATCAGGCATCCGCTCCGCGCCGCCTATGCCCTGCTGCTGCAGCACGGATTGGCCGAACATCCGGCGGCCCGTGGTGTCAGAGCCCGGCTGGGCAGTGCCAGGCTCAGGCTCATCGAGCAGATGGTGGACCAGGGCCTTAATGCGCCGCTGACCTCCTCGGCGGGTCGACTGTTTGACGCGGTGAGTTCCCTGCTCGGCATCTGCGACGAAGCAAGCTATGAAGGTGAGCCGGCCATCCTACTGGAGGCTGCCCTGGGCGGCAGCGGAGAGCCCCCTGCTCTCCAAGCTGCTTCTGACAGCGATGCAGACGATGTCTTCCCGGACTTTCCCTCCCCGGACTTTCCCTCTCCTGACTTCTCCACCGCTCCTTCCGGGGAAAATACGCCCGCTTCTCCTGATGCTCCCGCCAGTACTGCCCGCACCGAGGCTTCCCTGGGCGCCCTCTCTCACATGCCCCACGTCATTGTCACACGCGCCCTCATCCTCGCCATCCTGGACGGGATGCAGGCCGGCGCTTCGGTTACGGCACTCTCGCGGCGGTTCCATGAAGAGTTTATGCGCATTTTTGTGGACGCGGCCATTCTTGCCCGGAACGAGACGGGCCTTGAAGTCGTCGCCCTCTCCGGCGGGGTCTTCAACAACCGCTTCCTCGCCACCCAGATGCCCGTGCTGCTGCGCGAAGCAGGCTTTACCGTGCTCACCCACAAGCTGCTGCCGCCAAACGACGGCTGTATCTCCTATGGTCAGGCAGCGGTCGCGGCCGCGCGCCTCTCCAACACTACCAAAGCTGGTACACTGAGCCCATGTGTTTAGCCATCCCCGCAAAGATCCTGTCTGTCGATGAGGGCAGAATTGCCTCCGTGAGTATACTCGGGGTGTCCCGCCTGGCCGCCCTCGACCTGGTTCCCCAGGCTACGCTTGGCGACTACGTGCTGGTCCATGCCGGTTACGCCATCGAGGTCATTGATGAGGCCATGGCACGCGAGACGCTCGATCTTATTGCCCAGTTTCCCGAGTTGGCCGGCCAGGCTTACGGGTAAGCGCGCCGCATGGACAGGACACTTCTCGACAGATTCAAGGACCCGGCGCTCAGCCGCGGCCTTCTCACGCGCATCTTCAAGCTCGCAGGCGACTTGGATGGCGGGCAGGGGCGACCACCCCTCAAAGTCATGGAGGTTTGTGGCACGCATACCGTGGCCATCGCGCGGAGCGGGCTGCGCACGGTGCTGCCGGAGAACATCAGGCTCATCAGCGGGCCGGGCTGTCCGGTCTGTGTCACGGCAAACGCGAGTATCGACCGCGTCATCGCCGCCTCGCGCCTGCCAGATGTGGTCATAACAACCTTTGGCGACATGCTGCGAGTGCCTGGCTCAAGCACCAGCCTGCAGGAGCGCCGCGGTGAGGGTGCCCGGGTCGAGGTGGTGTACTCGCCTCTCGATGCCTTGGAGCTGGCGCGCCTGAATCCCCGGCAACAGTATATCTTTGTGGCCGTGGGCTTTGAGACCACCACGCCGCTCGTTGCCGCTACCCTCAAGCGCGCCGCCAGCGCCGGCCTGGATAACTTCTCCGTGCTGAGCTCCCAAAAGCGCGTGGCACCGGCCCTGCAGGCGCTGGCCAACGATACCGACCTGGCGCTTGATGCTCTCATACTGCCGGGCCACGTGAGCACCATCCTCGGGGTGGAACCGTATCAGTTCCTGGCCAAGCAGTACGGCATCCCGGGGGTGATTGCCGGTTTTGAGCCGGTGGATCTGCTTCTGGCCCTCGCTGAACTCTTGGAGCAGCTGGTGAGCGGGCAGCCGCGTATAGAAATAGCCTATGGGAGGGCGGTGCACGAGCAGGGTAACGAACAGGCGCGCGCGGTCATCGACGAGGTGTTTGAGGTGGCGGACGCAACCTGGCGCGGTCTTGGCCGCATTCCCCGCTCCGGTCATGTTGTGCGTGAGGAGTATGCCCGCTTTGATGCCCTGCGGCGTTTTGATCTGGCCTCGCTCACCGAGCCCACCGTAGAACCCAGGGGTTGCCGCTGCGGGGAGGTACTCCGCGGCATTATGGATCCCCCTGAGTGTGGG
>JAIRZP010000143.1 GCA_031267175.1 Coriobacteriales bacterium
AGCATTCGTGGCATCGATGTTCGTAGTAGCATCCACCTCGACAAACACAGAAAACTCCGCTGCTCCCTGTCGCAAGCCAAAACGCCCGTCATCTCGTCCCATGCCGACCAACTCATGCAAAATACATACCACCAGACAGAGCATGGCATAAAACACCCAGGCCAATCCACCGGAGGCTATCTTGCCCAGATAGCCCATGGAAATGCCTGCCATGCAGCCGATGTCCACCGCAATCACACCTATGCCAAACACCTGTTTCGAGGACAATCCAGGCATAACGGCAGCATCTATCTCCGAGTAAACAAAAATCAACAACAGGAAATTGCCAATAAGGATAAACAAGCGGGTCCAAAGCGCATCAGTCTGAATGAGAAGTGGCACCGTCAGACCCAGTAACATGAGCACTGGAAGAAAAAACCTGGCAAGGAGGCTGTGTGGGCGTTTCCGCAGCCAGAAGAACTCCACCAGCGCAATCGCCAGCACCAGTAAAATGGCGCTTGAGACAACCAGTGTCCAAGTGAATTGAGTATCGACAAGCAATTGGTTTGTTGTATAGATCCCCTGGGCAAAAGAGAGTAAAGCGCAACAGGAAAGCAGGATCATAAAGCCCCTGCGGCTTTTGTCTTTCTCGACACAGTATTTCTCATTCTCAGATTCCTGCCAAGCGCCTTGTCCAGCCTCCTGTCCAGCATAGAGAAACAATAGAGAAGCGACCAGGGGCGAAATGATACAGATTGAAAGCGCAAGGATCGATGGCAAAGAGACAACAATCAGGAATAGAACAATTCCCAAAACAATAGAGAACGAAAAGAGACCTCGCTGGATAGTCTTGGACGGCAACCCTTCGGAACACTCGCGCCAACACAGTATCAATGGACCAGCGCCTAAACCAGTAAGAACACTACCGGGATAAAGCAGTGCTTCGTAGCCAATAATATTGTATGCAATGAAGACCAAGGCAATCCCCGCGGCGGTTATTAGGGCAGTCAGAACAACCAGGACAGGTTTCTGAAGCAAAGGACTGATCCGTCTGCTCAACAGACAAGCAACAGTTAGTGAGCATATGTTGGCCATCAAAGTAACCAGCCCGGCTGCGCCGCTGTTATCAGAACCCTCCCAGACTATTGTAGAGAAGATGCCAGACATAAGCCACGGCCAATAAAAAGAGAGTCCAGCCAACAGTACCAACAGCCTGATGCTTGGAGGAATCGCCTTGCCTCGCATCAAACACCCACCTATCCGTTCTTGTCCCCTTAAATAATATCAGGCGCATCTTCCCCATGCACCATTATTGTCATTGTACCATGCTATGTATGGAGGATGACCTTGCCGCAGGTGGTCTGCAGGTGGTCAAAGAACCTGTCGGAGGATCCGTTGAATTATTAAAGAAGTCCACAAATGGTTTCTGTATCATGCACTCAGAAACTCCCTCTCCCTCCCGTGTTTGAAAAATTTTGCGGCTGATGCAACAATTCAGATATCTGAATCGTGTTCTTCGTAGAGTCTGGACTTACGAGCACTAGAAACTCGCTACCGGTGAAAGCCTGTCGTGGGTATTGGAAAGGAAGCTATTGCGTAAAACGGAAGCTACAGGCTTCGGGGCCATTGAATCTTTGGAGCAGGCAATCGATTACTGGGGAGACGATGTCTTACGTCTCGCCACCAGCACCGTTTGAAAACGAAGTTAGGAGAACACGATGCGTGAAGAGGAAATCCGCACACACTACGAACTGCTGCAAGACGATATTCACACCTCAGAGGAATTAAAGCAAAGGACGCTTGCCCAGGCGCAAGGGATGGCAAACGCCAAATCCTCAGCGCCGATTGCCGGCCGCCCGGCACACGCGCGACAGCCTCGCGCTATAGGGCGTCACATCGTATGGCGCCGCATCACCGCTGTCGCGGCGGCCTGCCTGGCAGTGGTGGTTCTGGGAATAGGGATCTCGGTTCTCTCCAGGGACAATACGACCGGCACGCCTGCGCCCGCCAGTACGCCCGCCAACCCGCTCGACTTCAGCATCCAGGCCTATGCCTACGGCAGCGATCAGTTCTTCAGCCCCAATCCAAATGGGGTGCTGTTCTTCGAAGCCGACATGCTGGGAGAAGGGTTTATCCCAGGCAGCGAGGCAAGCCTCAGGGAATGGGGTGCCTATACCGGCTGCGTCTTCAGCATCAAGGGCGAGGGCATCACGCGGGTGCAGATCGTGACGAGCAAGGGCGAGTTATACCGCTATATACCCTGGCAGCAGACGGGCGATACGGACCCTGAGTTCATCAAGGCGGCGCGGGCGTGGAAGCCCGGCCATGATGCCCTCATGGGGGAATATGACAACGTCAACGTCCGCGTGCCGCTCAACTACAGTGAGATCAAGAACTCCGGAACCAGCGAGGCCGAAATGCTCGCCCGCCTCTACTCGGCGGAAACGACCTGGAATATCGACCTGATGAAGCGGCTGGGCCCTGTTGCAGACATTGGTGTTACCACGGTTGACGGCCAACAGGCGGGGGACTATCTCTTCGGCCTGTGGATCAATGAGGGAGTGCTCGGCTTTGACACACTCCTCGATTCCTTTGACGGCCAGACGCTCAGCATAACGGCCTGGTTCGAGGACGGTCATCAATCCGCCATGATCCTTGAGCTTGATCCGGTGGACATCAAGGTAAAGCCCATCTACGTTGACGCTCCCGACGGCGGGCAACGACACTTGGGTTTTGAATTCACCGATGAGGTCGTCGACCTGGCTAGCCTGGACGACCAGCAACGGGCCGCAATCTATGAAGAGGGCTACGCGATCATGCATACCCTACGCGGCACCCTCGTATACGATAGCTATAACCAAAGCCTTGGGTAAGGCTACCGCACATATCTCAAACGCCGAGGAGCGGCAAGGCAATGTGTTGCCTTGCCGCTCCGCCAACCATGCAGCCTCTGAAGCGATTCCTGTCTCGCATGGTCATCAGTTTGGAACTGTTAGTCACGATAGTCGCTGTCCCAAACCAATCTCGTAATAGAAAAAAGCAGCTTATGGCGCTCCTCTAACTCTGTGAAACCGAAATCGTTCATCGG
>JAIRZP010000262.1 GCA_031267175.1 Coriobacteriales bacterium
TCGATTCTGCGAAAGTGCAAGTCTCATCTACCTCGGAAACACCACGGTAATCTGCGTGCCTTTGTCCGGCTCGCTTTTGAGCAGGAGTGAGGCGCCGTGGTACTGGGCTCCGTGTTTGACGATGGCGAGCCCGAGTCCGGTGCCGCCTGAGTGGCGGGAATGCGCCTGGTCTACGCGGTAGAAGCGCTCAAAGACGCGCGGCTGATCCTCTTCGGCGATGCCCAGACCGGTGTCGGTCACGACGAGGCGCACGGAGCTGTCGAGGCCTTCGAGCTTCACGTGCACGGAGCCACCCGGCGTGTTATACCGTATCGCGTTCTCGCTCAGATTGTAGATGACGCTCGTGAGCAGGCGCTCTATGCCGGTGACAGTGGTATCCCCCACGGTTTCAAGCGTGCAGTGTATGTCGTTCTGCTTGGCAAAGGGCTCCAGCCGCGCCAGTACCTTGCTTGCCACGGCAGCCAGGTCGGCTGGAGCGGCATGCGCGCGCGTGTTGTCCGTAGCGATGTACTCATCCAACTGCGAGAGGGTGAGGATGTCGTCCACGAGGCTCAGCATATACCCCGCCTCCTCATAGATGACCGACGAGATCTCGGCCATATCCTCCGGCCTCACCATCCCGTCTTTAAGCAGCTCGGCATAGCCCGCTATGACCGTGAGAGGCGTCTTGAGCTCATGGCTGACATTGGCGGTAAAGGCGCGGCGGGCCTCCTGGGCCTCATCAAACTGCTGTTCAGGCTGCGCAATCATGTCTTCACACGCGCACGATAGCCAACGCTCCGGATGGTTTCGATGAGCTCTGCGCTGGAGCCCAGCTTGTGGCGGAGCGTCTGGATATGCACATCCACCGTGCGCGTATTGCCCGCGTAGCTCCAACCCCAGATGGCCTCGAGGATCTGCTCGCGGGTAAAGACCTGGCCGGGGCTCTGCATCAGCAAATGCAGGAGTTCAAACTCCTTGTTGGCGAGGGTCACCTCGTTGCCGTCAACCTCCACGCTGTGCTGCTTGGGAGAGAGGGTCACATGGCCGAGGGTGCGCGTTGTTGTGTGCGCGTTTCCCTCCGCATCGCCGGTACGGCGGCGTAACTGTGCCTTGACGCGCGAGACGAGCTCCATCATGCTGAAAGGCTTGCTCAGGTAGTCATCGGCACCGCTGTCGAGTCCGCTCACCACGTCAAACTCGGTACCCTTGGCCGTGAGCATGATGACGGGTATGTCTGCGGTGGCCGCGTCGCCGCGGAGCCGCTTGAGGATACTGATGCCGTCCTCGTCCGGCAGCATGATGTCGAGGATGAAGAGATCGGGCAGCGCGGCCTCACAACTACGATCCAACTCGGCAGCCGTGGAGAATCCCTGAATCTCCAAACCAGTCTGCTGCAAGGCATACATGGTCAGGTTGCGAATGTTGAGGTCGTCCTCAACGTAATAGATAAGGTTACTCAACCGAATCTCCCTTTGACGTAATCATCGGTGCGCGGGTCCTCAGGTTCCGAGAATATCTGCAGGGTATGATTGTACTCCACCAACTCGCCTAAAAGGAAGAAGGCGGTCTGGTCGGAGATACGGAGGGCCTGCTGCATGTTGTGGGTGACAATGACGATGGTGTAGCGTTCCTTGAGCGCGAGCGCGAGTTCCTCTATGCGGGCCGTGGAGATGGGGTCGAGGGCAGAGGTGGGCTCGTCCATCAACAGCACCTCGGGCTCAACGGCGAGCGCCCGGGCGATGCACAGGCGTTGTTGCTGCCCGCCGGAGAGCGCGAGCGCACTGCGCTTGAGCCCATCCTTGAGCTCATCCAAAAGCGCGGCGTCGTAGAGGGCACGTTCGACGATGGCATCGAGTTCCGCCTTTTTCTTGACGCCGTGCGTGCGCGGCCCAAAGGCGATGTTGTCGTAGACACTCATAGGGAAGGGATTGGGCTTTTGAAACACCATGCCCACCCGCTTGCGCAGCTGGTTGACGTCCATGCTGCGTGCGTAGACATCCTCGCCATCCAGCAGGATGCTGCCCTGTATCCGGCAGTCCGCCACGAGGTCGTTCATGCGGTTGATGGACTTGATGAGCGTGGACTTGCCACAGCCCGACGGCCCGATGAGCGCGGTGATTCGTCGGGGATAGACCTCCATGTTGACGTTGCTCAAAGCCTGGACCTGGCCGTAGAACAGGTTGAGCTTTGAGATACTGATGATCGAGTGTTCCGTACCCGTCAAGGTCTGGGGAAGCTCCAAGAGTGTGAGGGCATCAGGCATTTCCTTCTCCCTTTCCTTCGCCTTGCGTCAAGCGCCCGGCCACAAAGGCCGAGAGCATATTGATGGCAAACACGATAACCAGCAGCACCACGGCCGTGGCGTAGGCCTTGTCGATATGGAGGCCTTCGCTGGCCAGCACGTACATATGCACGCTGAGGGTGCGCGTGGAGTCAAACAGCGATTCGGGCAGCTCGGCCACGGTTCCGGCGGTAAAGATGAGCGCGGCGCTCTCGCCGAAGATCCTCCCGATGCTCAGGATAACACCGGCGAGTATGCCCGGGATAGCCGCGGGGAGCAGCACCTTCAACACGGTGCGGAGTCTCCCGGCGCCCAGGCTGAAACTGCCCTCGCGGTAGGCATCGGGCACGGCCTTAAGCGCTTCTTCTGCGGTGCGCAGGATGACGGGGAGTATCATGATGGCCAGCGTGAGGGCACCGGAGAGCAGCGACAGATGCCATCCCAGTGCGGTCACAAAGAAGAGGAGGCCAAAGAGCCCGTAGACGATGGAGGGGATACCGGTGAGGGTCTCGGCCATGAGTCGGACAATCTGTACAAAGCGGTTGCTGCGCCCCGTGTATTCCACGAGGAAGATAGCGGCCCCGAGCCCCAGAGGAAGCGCAATGGCCAGGCTCAGCACCGTCATGAGCAGGGTATTTATCAGCGCCGGCATCAGCGAGAGGTTCGTGGAGTTGTAGGAGAGCGAGAACAGGTCGCCGCTGATATGGGGGATGCCCATGACCGCTATATAGGCGATGATAGACACGAGTATGGCAAGCGTGAGCACCGCAGAAAGTCTGACGAGGCTCCGTTGGATAAACGCTGCCGTACCCGCCCTGCGAGCGTGCCGTGCGCCCAGCGCCCTGTCGAGGCTCGCCCGGGGGAGTGTTCCCGCGGCGCTGTTCATGCTCCCACTGACGTTGCCGCTGCTGCCTCCGCCCCCGGTGCCAGAGCTGTCAAACAGGCCGCTCATATTCCCGCCCTCCGCTTCATGAGATTGAAGAGCAGGTTCACGAGCAGGATAAAGACAAACAGCACCAGCGCCGTGGCAATGAGGGCCTCCCGGTGCAGGTCGGTGGCGTAGCCCATCTCCAAGACGATGTTGCCGGTGAGTGTGCGGATGCCGTCGGTGAGTGCCGCGGGGAGGTGCACCTGGTTGCCCACTATCATCACCACGGCCATGGTCTCGCCAATAGCACGCCCAAAGCCGAGGATGACCGCGGCTGTAATACCGGAGGCCGCCGCGGGCAGCAACACCCTGAACACACAGCGCTCGTGTCGGGCACCCAGGGCCAGAGCGCCCTCATAATAGTGCTGGGGCACCGAATCGAGTGCCGTGCGCGAGACGGTGATGATGGTGGGGAGGACCATGATACCCAGTATCAGCGAGGCGGCCAGGATAGAGAAGCCGGTACCGCCGAGAGTGTTGCGGATAAAGGGCACGATGACCACGAGGCCAAAGAAGCCAAAGACCACCGAGGGGATACCGGCCAGGAGCTCAACGCCGCGCTGCAGGAATCGCCCAAAGCGTGCGGTGGCAAAACGCGAGAGATACAGGGCGCAGAACAGGCCGAGCGGCACGCCGATGACGAGGGCACCTGCCGTGACGTACAAACTCCCCACGATCATGTAGGCTATGCCGTAGACCCCGCTGCTGGGCTGCCAGGTGGTGCCAAAGAGAAAATCGGTAACCCCTATCTCGGCCAGGCCCGGTAAGCCGCCCATCAGGAGAAAGAAGCAGATGAGTCCTACGGCGAGGATGCAGCAACAGGCAGCCACGATAAAGACTGCCTGCGCCACTTTTTCCTGCACAACGGTACGGGATATTGCCTGTTTGATCATGCGCCTCTCCTGTTCAGGTTGATAACGCGCCTCCAGGCCGCATACCGCTTGCTCTCATCGATGTTACTCCGATAGTTCACAAATCTGCTCACCTGCGTCTTCACGCGCCTGCTTCGTCCCAGGTAAGCGTCGTGCCCAGGTAGATGTCCCGGACCTGCTCGGTCGTAAGGGCGCTCACCGCGTTGTCGTTGTTGACGATTATCGCAATGCCGTCAAGCGCTATCGACTGCGATACCAGGCCCTCGGACAGCTCGGAGTCCTTGAGCTCACGCGATGCCATGCCGATGTCGCAGATGCCTTCGATGGTGGAGGACATGCCGGTGGAAGAATCGCTCGTCTGGATCTCGATGGAGACCGCGCTGTTGAGAGCCTCGTAGGCCTCTTTGAGCTTTTCCATGACGGGAGAGACGGAGGAGGAGCCGGCAACCACGACCTTGCCCTCGGCATTGTTACTGGCAAAGGCCTGCACCACGTCCATGATGGGGATGTAGTTGTTCTCCTCGATAACGGCCTGGCCTTCCTTGCTGATGATGAAGTTGATGAAGTCCTTGGCCGCGTCGCTGAGGTCGCCCTTGGTCGCGATGTTGAAGGGGCGCTGGATGGGATAGCTGCCGGATTTGACGTTTTCTGTCGTGGCCGCGACCTTGTCGATGTCGAGGGCCTTGACCGTGTTGTTAAGGGAGCCGAGCGAGATATACCCGATGGCTGCCGGGTCGCCGGATACCGTCGTGAGCATGACCGAGGTGGAGTTGGTGACGACGGCACTCGTGGTGGTTGCGTCCACCGTCTTGCCGCTGGAGTCCTCGGTTTCTACCCCAAACAGCTCAACAAACGCGCTGCGGGTTCCCGAGCCGTCCTCACGGCTTACCACATTGATGGCAACACTGGCGCTGCTTTCGCTTCCACTCCCGCTGTCTGCGCTGGAGTTGTTGGCGGAGGGAGTCTGTGCGCTACAGCCGCCAATCATGATGATGACCATGCTGAGTACCGCAACAAGTGCTATGCTCAGCCCGCCCGCGAGGTAGTTCTTCTTCTTCATGCTCCGTGTCCTTTCGTGTAGCCGTATGGCTTACTTCTTCTGCAATGGCAGGCAGCGCTCCTCTGCGACTTGACGCGTCCTGGCGCAGCGGGCTGCCTGTATGCAGCATAAAACGCCAACATCAAGCGCCTATCAAGCCTGTATCAAATTAAAGTAAAGTTTGGGGGAGCGGCCGGACAAAAGGGAGACGGGGCAAGTGGGACAGAAGGGGGGCGGGGCAACTGTCCCACTGGGGTTCGTGGGACAGTTG
>JAIRZP010000263.1 GCA_031267175.1 Coriobacteriales bacterium
CGGACGGTACGGCGATCTCGGCTCCATCGGGCAAGGCTTCCAGGCTCGTGGTCTTGCCGGGGTAGAGGCAGAGCGGCTCAAAGTGAATCCCGCCCGCATTGACCAGGTCGGTGCCGTTCTCGTCGTTGTAGTTTTCCAGGTAGGCTATGTGCTGGAAGTAATTTGCGTCAAGCGTGCCGTCTGAGAGCGCCAGATTGGGCTGGATGTAATCGGAGTACTCCACTACCTCCAGGGTATAGCCTTCGCTTGCCAGGGCGTCCTTGATCTGCGCGAGGATCTCTGCATGGGGAGCAGGGGAGGCCCCCACTCTGATTGTCGTCGCGCCGTCTGCCGTGCTGCTTGCTGTGCCACTGCTTGCCGGGGCGCTCTGTCCACCGCAGCCTGCGAGTGCCAGGGTCAGGCCCGCTATCAGAGCGACCGTTATCGCCAGGCCTATCAGTTTCTTTGTGTTCATGGTCTTTCTCCTGTTCGTTTGTGTCGTGTATGTTTGTACACTCTTTTGTAGTCTTACGTCGTTCTGTTAACCGGTGCCTGAGTTCTTCTTTGCTGCAATCAGCGATTCGTATGTTTCTCTTCCGGTATTGCTTCCTCTTCCTCTCTGCCTGCTGCCAATTGTCTGATGCCGTCTGCTCTTATCTGTTTCTCTTGTCTATCTTCCTCGCGGACACGTCGCCAATGGTCTGGACTATCTGTACGAGGATGATGCAGAGCAGGACTGCGGCTAGCATGACGTCGTCCTGGTAGCGCTGGTAGCCATAACGGATGGCGATGTCGCCCAGGCCTCCCGCTCCCACCGTGCCTGCCATGGCCGAGTAACCAAACAGGGTGATGAACGTGATGGAGGCACCGCGGATGAGCGAGGGAACGCTCTCTCTGAGGAGCACCTTATACACTATCTGCCAAAGAGACGCCCCAAAACTCTGGGCTGCCTCCACGAGTCCGTCGTCCACCTCGGCCAGGCTCTGCTCAACCATGCGCCCCACAAAGGGAGCGGCTGCAAACACGAGCGGCACGATGGCACCCGCTACGCCGAGCGCTGTTCCCACCAGGAACCGCGTGAGCGGGATAAGCGCCACCAGGAGGATGATGAACGGGATAGAGCGCCCGATGTTGAGTATCCACCCCAGCACGGTATTGCACACGGGATGCGGGCGGAGCCCCTGGGGAGCGGTGATGGTGACGAGGATGCCCAGCGGTATGCCCAATATATAGGCGCAGAGGGTGGAGACTGAGGTCATCAGCAGGGTGTCGAGCGTACCTCGCGCGAGCAGTGCGCCGTAGTTCTCGAAAAAGGTCTGCAGGGCTTCCATCAGAGGTCTGCTCCTTTGCAGGCGAGACCAGTATCACCAGGGGAGCGTGTGCCTGCAGCTCCGCGAGTACCTTCGGTGGCAGCTTCACCTCTATCCTTTCCAGCAGCTTCGTCAGCTGTTTTGCCAGCACGTTCGCCAGCTTTGCCGGCGGATTCGCATGCAGCCGCAGGAAAAGCTGCCACCCTATCGGCCGCAATCAGTTCGCGGGTTGCCTGGCTTTGTGGATTACGCAGGACCTCCCGGGTTGCGCCCTGCTCCACCAGCCTCCCCTTGTCGAGCACGGCGATCCTGTTGCAGATCCGCTCGGTTACCGCCAGGGAGTGGGTGATTACGATTATCGTGACGCCCAGTTCTGCGTTGATACTGTGGAGCAGCTCCAGAATAGAGGCCGTCGTTGCCGTGTCGAGCGCGCTCGTGGCCTCGTCGCAGAGCATGACGCGCGGATTGTTGGCCAGGGCGCGGGCAATGGCGACCCGTTGCTGCTGACCACCACTGAGCTGGCTGGGATAGGCCTGTTCCTTCTCGGCGATGCCCACGAGCTCCAGGAGTTCAATGGCACGCGATTCGCAGACCCGGCGCGGCTTACGCTGTATCTCAAGCGGAAAGCTGACATTTCTCAGTACGGAGCGCTGTTGAAAGAGGCTGAAATGCTGGAATATCATGCCCATGCTTGCGCGCAACTGGAGCAATTGCCTCCCCTTATAGCCCGTTATTTCTCTCCCGTCCACGGAGATATGCCCAGACGTCGGGCGCTCCAGCAGGTTGATACAGCGCACCAGCGTAGACTTGCCGGCACCGGACGACCCGATGATGCCAAAAATGTCACCATCTTCTATCGTGAGGCTCACGTCGTGTAAGGCGTGCTGCCCGGTCTCCGGTGAGGGGTGGGTCCGGGCCGCAGGCGAGGCAAATGACTTGGACAGATGCTCGATCTGTATCATGCTGTTCCTTCAATTGTGGGGTAAACAGGGGAGTGCGACCTGCTGAAGCGTAGCGGTAAGCAGATCGGTCGCGGGGAGATATTATGCCTGAGTCATAGCGCGCGCACGAAACAACCCAGGCTGGGGCATGTACATCCGAACACTCACGATATGCAGCAAAGAAAATCTCATCCGACGTATACTAAAGCAAATCGCCGGAGAGTTCAAGGTGAGAAAAAAATTGCTCCTCTCCTTTGAGAACGAGGTTCATAAGCACAATAATCTAGTCCACAATCTTAAAGTATCGCAAAATATTTGCAAAAATAGTTAGTTGCGAGAAATTTTATGCTATGATATACTGCTCTCTGATACTGAGGAGGAACAACCATGACGCAATTGCTTTCATACGAGATAGAGAACTACCGCTCATTTTACACGAGGCAGCTGCTCAGTCTGGGGAATACTGAAGACCGCAGTGTCACTGCGCTTTTTGGTGCAAACTCTGGAGGTAAATCGAATACAGCCAAAGCGCTCCTGCTCATACAGACTATGATCAGCAACTCTGCCGCTGCAAACTGGACCCTTCCGTATCAACCGTTCCTACTCAAAGACGGAGCGGATGGTGAACCTACGTTCTTCAAGCTTTCCTTTATTGCCGATGAACAGTACTACACCTATGAATTCGGGTATGACTCTGAAAGTATCGTCTTTGAAGAGTTAAAGGAGCAATCCCGCAACACAAGGAAGATGAAGACTGTTTTCAGTCGAAGTTCTGATGGTACCATCAATTCCTCGGCGGTTAAATCTGGGTTTGGAGCGTCTGTTGCAAAGAAGACGCGAAAAGAGACCCTGCTCATCACAAAGGCAAGAGAGGACAACAATGAGTACGCAAATACCGTTTTTGAGTTGATGGATTCCATCT
>JAIRZP010000028.1 GCA_031267175.1 Coriobacteriales bacterium
GCCGGCCCACATCGCATATCTCCGCCAGCTTGCCGTCTATCTGGAGCTCGTTGTTGTCTATGAGGGCGATGAGTCTGTCCGTTTTGCGCTGAGCGGCATACAGGGCTGCCTCCCAGACCTGCCCTTCCTGGCACTCGCCGTCTCCCATGAGGCAGAAGACCCTCTGTGCGCCACCGTTAAGCGCAAGTCCGAGTGCCATGCCACAGGCCAGAGAAAGCCCCTGTCCAAGCGAGCCGGTAGAGACCTCAACACCGGGCAGTTTACGCATGTCAGGATGACCCTGCAGGCGGCTTCCGAGCTTTCGGAGCGTCAGAAGTTCCTGCTCGTCGAGAAACCCTGCCTCGGCCATGGCAGCATAAAGGATGGGCGCGGCGTGCCCTTTGGAGAGTATGAAGCGGTCGCGGCCCTCCCAACTCGGGTCATCTGCGTGGTAGCTCATGACGCCGCCAAACCAGAGCACGGCCATAATCTCGGCGGCGGAGAGCGAGCCACCGGGATGCCCACTGCCGGCTGCCGTGGTCATGCGCAGCACACTCCCGCGCATACGCCGGGCTCTTGCCTCCAAGTCGGCGATGCTGGCAGTGCTATAGCCGTTGGATACTTCACAATCCTGCACGCTGTGCCCTCCTGTTCCTGACACCACGGTTGTCAATGTGTGCCCTCGTTTTCCAGACGCCACTTATGATAGGCCATGATAAAGGGGTCGAGCTTGCCCTCCTCCAACACGGAGGTAACGTTGCCGGTCTCGTACCCGGTGCGCACATCCTTGATGAGCTGATAGGGATACAGCACATAGTTGCGTATCTGATTGCCCCAGGAGGCCTCGGTCTTATTGCCTCGCAGGGCGGCAATCTCGCTGGCACGCCGGGCCCTCTCCAGCTCGTAGAGGCGTGAGCGCAGTATCTTCATCGCGGTTTCCTTATTCTGGAGCTGTGATTTCTCATTCTGACAGCTTACCACGGTGTTGGTGGGCAGGTGGGTGATACGGACGGCCGAATCGGTGGTGTTGACGCTCTGCCCCCCCGGTCCGCTCGATCTGAAGACGTCTATGCGCAGGTCGGCGTCGTTTATCTGCACCTCAAGGTCGTCGGGCAACACCGGCAACACCTCTACCCCGGCAAAGGTGGTGTGGCGGCGCTGTTTCTCATCCATGGGAGAGATGCGTACAAGCCGGTGCGTGCCGTTCTCCGCCCTGAGCAGGCCATAGGCATCCGGGCCGGAGACTATGAAGGTGGCGTTGTCTATGCCCACGACCTCGCCCGCCGGCGCGTCGAGCACCTCCACCTTGAATCCCTTACGCTGGGCATAGCGCAGGTACATCTTGTAGAGTATGTCGGCCCAGTCCTGTGCCTCCAAGCCCCCCTGCCCCGGATTGACAGAGACGATAGCGTCGCCGTGGTCATACTCCCCGTCAAACCACGAGGAAAGCTCCACCTCACTCAGGAGATCTGCCAGCTCAGAGGCCAGCTCCGCGGCGTCCTCGTCCATCTCGAGCTCGAGCGCGGCTTCGGCATCGGCCAGGAGCGCCTCTGCCTTCTCGTACTGTGTAAGCGTCGTACGCAGGAAGGAGGCCTGACGCGCCAGGTCCTGCGCCCGGTTGGAGTCATCCCAGAACCCCGGCTGGTTGGTTGCCTCGTCGAGCCTGGCCAGCTCCTCACGTTTAGCCTCCAGTTGCAGGTAGGATCGGGCCTGCTCAAGACGCTGAGCGAGGCCTGCGAGTTGCTCTTTGCTGTCCTCAGCCATCTACAGCGCTCCGTGACACTTCTTGTACTTCTTACCGCTGCCGCAGGGGCAGGGGTCGTTACGCCCTACATTGGCGTAGGGGTCGTTCTTATCCTTGACCGCCGTGACGGCCTTGCGGGGCGCCTGCTGCGCCGCCGGGCCTGCTGCCCCGCCGCCGCCTGCCTGAGCCTGCTGGGCTCGCAGCTGGGCACGTGCCTCCGAACTGATGGAGGGCACCTCCTCAGAGGGGCCGGAATACCGCGCGCCTCTCAGTGTACCCGACTCAGGCTGCTCGTCCGGCCCTTCGATGGCAGCCAGCTGAATACGCAGCAGTGTACGGAGGTAGTCCTCGTACATGACATCGCGCAGCTCCGTAAAGGCGGCAAATGCCTCGTTCTTATACTCGGTGAGCGGGTCGCGCTGGCCAAAGGCACGCAGGCCGATGCCGGCCCGAAGGTAGTCCATCTCCTGCATGTGAGTCATCCAGCGGGTATCCATGATGCGCAGCATGACCTGGGCCTCCAGGCGACGCATCTGTTCCTCCCCTATTATCCGCTCCTTTTCCTTGAAGCTGGCCTCCAGAAAGTCGTAGACGTTCTGGGCAAAGGCCGCCTCATCGTCGTACTCCGTGGCAAACTGCGCCTTGGCATCCATGCTCGCGGCACCCGTGAGTTCCTCCAGCCATTTATTGAGGCCCTCCCAGTCCCAGTCGTCCATGACGCCCTGGCAGTAACGGCCGAGATTCTTATCCACGGTATCGTTCATAATGACGAGCACCTGCTCGTGGATGTCCTTGCCATCGAGGATGGCGTTACGCTCCTTGTAGATGGTCTGGCGTTGCATATTGAGCACATCGTCGTACTCCAGCACGTGCTTGCGCGAGTCAAAGTGCATGGCCTCGACCTGTCGCTGGGCGCTCTCGATACCCTTTGAGACGGCACCGCTCTCAAGCGGCATATCCTCCTCAAAACCGGTGCGCTCCATGACATTGGCTATGCGATCCATACGGTCGCCGCCAAAGAGTCTGAGCAGGTCGTCTTCCAGAGAGAGATAGAACAGCGAGACACCGGGGTCGCCCTGCCGTCCCGCGCGGCCACGCAGCTGGTTGTCTATCCGCCGCGACTCGTGCCGCTCCGTACCGATGACCGCCAGGCCGCCCGCGGCCACCACCTGGTCGTGTTCCTCCTTGGTGATGGAGAGGGCCTTCTCATAGGCGCGTTCCTGATCCTGCTCCGTGGCCTCCTCCAGTGCTATGCCCTCGTTTTGCAGGAGCTCGTCGGCCAGAAACTCCGGATTGCCGCCGAGCAGGATGTCCGTGCCGCGCCCTGCCATGTTGGTGGCAATGGTCACGGCACCCACACGCCCTGCCTGCGCGACGATATGCGCCTCACGCTCATGGTGCTTGGCGTTGAGTATCTCGTGGGGAATGCCCCGCTTGCCGAGCAGGCCGGAGAGAAACTCGGAGTTCTCGATGGAAACGGTGCCCACGAGCGAAGGCTGGCCGTTATGATGGCGCTCGATAATATCATCCGCGACGGCCCGGAACTTGGCCCTGAGGTTGCGAAAGACCAGGTCTACGCGGTCATCACGGATGACCTCCCGGTTGGGAGGGATGGCCAATACGGCCAGCTTGTATATCTGCCGGAACTCCGAGTCCTCGGTCATGGCCGTACCGGTCATGCCGGAGAGCTTCTCGTAGAGGCGGAAGTAGTTCTGCAGGGTGATGGTGGCGAGCGTCTGGTTCTCCTCCTTCACGAGTACGCGCTCCTTGGCCTCCAGTGCCTGGTGCAGGCCCTCGCTGTACCTACGCCCCTCCATGATACGCCCGGTAAACTCGTCAACTATCTTGACCTCGCCGCTGATAACGACGTAATCCACGTCCTTTTTAAAGAGGAACTGGGCCTTGAGCGCCTGTTGCAGGTGGTTGACGAGCTGGCCTGAGGGGTCGCTGTACAGATCGGGCACACCAAGCAGGGTCTCCATCTTGTGCAGGCCGGCCTCGGTGGCGAATATCGTACGCTTGGCCTCATCCATCTCAAAGTCAACACTCGGGCGCATATTGGCCACGGCGCGGGCAAACTGGTTATAGGTATCGGCTGCGCGGGTGCCCATGCCGCTGATGATGAGGGGGGTGCGGGCCTCGTCGATGAGGATGGAGTCCACCTCGTCCACGATGGCAAAGCTGTGGCCGCGTTGTACGCGGTCGGAGGCCCTGAGCACCATATTGTCGCGCAGATAGTCAAAGCCGAACTCGGCATTGGTGCCATAGGTAACATCAGCGGCGTAGGCAGGCTTCTTTGCGTCGGCCTTCATGCCGTTCTGCAGAAGGCCCACCTGCATGCCGAGAAAGCGGTAGATGCGTCCCATCCATTCGCTGTCGCGCTTGGCCAGGTAGTCGTTGACCGTGACGATATGCACGCCCCCGCCGCTCACCGCGTTGAGATAGCCCGCGAGGGTGGAGACGAGGGTCTTGCCCTCGCCGGTCTTCATCTCTGCTATCTGCCCCGCGTTAAGCGCCATGCCGCCTATCAGCTGCACATCAAAATGACGCATGCCGAGCGCACGCACCGAGGCCTCACGCACGGTGGCAAACGACTCCGGCAACAGGGCCGCAAGATCCTCTCCCTGCTCAAACCGCTCTTTGAAGTGCGGGGTTCGCGCGGCGAGTTCGTCGTCGTCGAGCGCCTGGACCTCTGGCTCCAGCTCTCCGATGCGTGTGGAGAGCTCGGTAAACTGCTTCAGCGTCTTATCCTCGCCACTGCGAAGTATTTTGGACAAAAATCCTGCCATGAGAATATCCCTCGGTCTATTCTTCGTAACAATAAGACGCTAAGTGTACCGCATTCTCTAACGGCAGTTATCGAGCAATACATCTTGATACAGAGCTGTTGTACTCTTGGACGGCAGAATGCCCAGCTCATCAGAGAGGAAGCGCTTGCAGGAGAAGTAGGTCTGCAGGGCCGAGGTGCGCTGTCCGGCCCCCAGCTGGGTGTCCATGAGCTCACGGTACACGTCCTCGCGCGACTCATCCAGCTCGTAGGCTGCCCGCGCGCAGAACAGGGCCTTCTCCACTTCTCCGGCAGAGCGAAGCTCGCGGGTTATCAACAGGAGTGAGTCCACCATCATCGAACGATAACCCTCCATCTTTGCGGTGATACAGCCATCCGGCGGCAGATCGGCCACCAGCGAGTTGCGGTACAGCGCCTCCATCTGCAGGAGGCTCTCCGTCTGGGCATCCAGCTTGGCATTGCCAAAGAGCACGGTACGGGCAAGGCCCTCAAACTGCTGTATATCGCAGACCACGAGCTCCGAGTCCAGCTG
>JAIRZP010000071.1 GCA_031267175.1 Coriobacteriales bacterium
TTTCCTGGGGGCCCGTTTAATTTTTTGGGGTTTGGTTTTATTTGCTAAAAATTAAAGTCCCCCCCCCCCCCCCGCAAATCCGCTTTGGGCGGCAGAGACCTGTAAGCTGCCTGCACCAAAGAGGGCAAGGGCAAAAACCAGAGCTGAAGTGGTGATGAATACTTTTCTGCCTTTTGCCTTTTTGCGATAAGCGAAAAGAGCGACTGTGCCTGCCAGGATAAGTGCGGCCAGAGCGACAAGTAACCAGGAGAGATCTTCGCCGGTAAGGGGGAGAATGGGAGATGTGGCCGAGTCTGTGACGTGGAGGGTAACAGCGATAGTGCCGGTTGTGGTGGGAGGCTCTGCCAGAGCAGGGGTGGCGATTGCCAAAGAACTGAGTATAAGGACTGCGAGGCCAAGCCCTAAGGCCATCAGTAGCCGCCGTGAAAAACGACTGGGATGAACTCCTGCCGAACCCTGCATATTCGTTGCCCCGCTTTGCAATAGGTGGTAAGCCGTATAGAAAGTGCCCTGAACAGTAATAATAGTAGTGGTTTGGGTGCGTTGTGTCAAATAGAGATAGTCCGCGCCGTGCGGACCTTCTTTCCGGTATCATACTCTCTATGAAAGAACACAGACCGATACGGGAAGTGCTGGTTACTGCGGGCCTGGCCCTGCTTCTGGGCTTTTTTCTGGCCGCGGGTGCCACACTCAATGGCGGAGGATACCTCGGCTATGGCGTGGAGCACGCCGCCGCCGAGGTGTGGATCAACTGGCTGGCACCCGAGATCTACCTCAGCTCCCTTGTCTATGCTCTGCCGGTGTTTGTGCTGCTCTGGCTGCTGTGGCGGGCATTGGACAGTATTGCCGCGGCCCGGGCAAGAAAGCTCAGCAGGCAGAGCTCCCTCGGCCCTGCACAGCAGCGTGAGCGTAGAGCAGGATCCTTCCCGGTTGTTCTCCCGGAAATGGCCCCGGCTCCTTCTTCTGAGAAACGCCGTAAACGCTCCCGGGCGAGCCTCCCCGGCATCCTCCCCGTAAAGAAGCGCTGGTTCTGGATAGCCGTAATACTCCTGCTTGGCTGTTGGGTTCCCTTTTGGCTGGCGTTGTGGCCGGGCATCTACAACTACGACGCCCACTACCAATACGAGATGCTGCTGTACGCCGAGCTGCAGACGCATCATCCGCTGGTGCACACCTTTCTGCTCAACGGGCTGGTGCTGCTCGGGGAGTACTACCTCGGAGGCGTCAATACCGGCGTCGAGCTTTATATCGGCCTGAGCCTTGTGGTCTGCGCCCTCACCTTTGCCTGGATGCTTTACACGATGGCCGAGGAAGGCGCGGGCAAGCCCCTGATCCTCTGTTCCTTTCTCTTTCTGGCAATCAATCCCGCGCTCGTGGTATGGCTCATTTCCACCAACAAGGACGTCCTGTTTACGGCCCTGTTGCTGCTTGCCGCGCTCGTGCTGTATCGCGCCTGTCGCCTGAGAGGCGAGGAACTGGGTACAGGAGGACAGCGCCTTGCAGGTGCCGCTCCCGATCCTTTTGCCCCTGCCGCTGCTTTTGCCACCACGGCTCCCTCTGTACTGCGTATCGGTTTTGCGACGGCTCTCGTGTTGTTTTTGCTGGTCATAGGCGTGCTGGCCTTCAGAACCAGCGCGGTGTACAGCTGTATCGTCTTTCTCCCCTTTGCCGCCCTCTTGATACGCAAGCACCTGCGCGTGAGGCTCGTGGGTGTCCTGGCCACGGCCACGGCGGTCTTTGCGGTGGCCTATATCGTGCTGACACAGATACTCTTCAGCGTGCCCGCCGGCCCCTGGCAGACGCTCGACGCGCTCAGCATTCCCCGGCAACAGCTTGCGCGGGTGTGGATTCAGGCCAACGAAGGGGAGGACTCGCAGGACTGGCGGACAAGAGAGGCCTTTGAGTATATCTTTGACGAGGAAGACCGGGAGTACCTCGATCTCTACGAGGCCGACGATGCCGATCCCTCGCGCACCGCCTTCCGCAGGGCCTTTGAGCAGGACCCGCTGGGCCTTCTCACGCTCTATGTCGCCATGGGTTCCACACACCCCGGCGCGTACACCGATGCCGCATTGCTCACCTGTTATGAGGCCTGGTATCCCGGTGCCGTCATGGACGGGTATGTCATGGAGAGCTATTTTGCCAAGCCCGACAGAGCGCGTGCATCCTATATTGACGTGTCCGCGTTCTGGCCGGCGGAAGAGGCGTGGATACTGGACGAGTTCGGCAGCTGGCTCAAGGAGTTTGGACTGGGGAACCTCGGCATGGACCTGCCGCCGGTACGGCTGCTCTGCTCCCCGGCCACCTATGTCTGGATACTCCTGATTACGCTTGCGAGGACCATCTGCGTGAGCAACCGGCGCGGCGCACTGGTCTGTGTGCTCCTGCTGTGCTTCTGCCTCACCGCGCTGTTGAGCCCGCTCGTGGTGATGCGCTACTTTTTGATGGTGATGGCAGCAACACCGCTGCTCCTGCACATCGCTTCAAGTTCCAGTTGGTCGCTAAGAAAGCGGGAGGACAGAAGCTGCCTGGACTCTCCTCCTGGATGGGAAGGCTTTTGGAACAGGTGAGAAAGACGAGAAGGAGAGGGAGGAGGAGCGTTGCCTAGTGCCTGAAATGGCGCGTGCCTGTAAACACCACAGCCATTTGAGCCGCATTGGCGGCTGCCAGCACTTCCTCATCGCGTACCGAGCCGCCAGGCTGAATGACCGCGGTGACGCCCGCACGGGCGAGTACCTCAAGCGAATCGG
>JAIRZP010000076.1 GCA_031267175.1 Coriobacteriales bacterium
CTATAACGCACTCTACGACGAGCTTGAGGAACTCGAGGCACAAGGTGAGGCCATCGTGTACCACCCGGATGAAATGCCCATAGACAACACCTGCCACGATGTCGCGGTGTTGCAGCGCCTCTACGAGCAAGGCTACCTCCAGGCCCACCGGGAGTTACCCCAGTGGAAGGAGTTTCTGGGCTTGCAAGGGCAAGCTTTGGAGAGCTCTTCAAGTTGAGTAGGACAGCAGCCCGTCTCTCTTGTAGCTACATGATAAGATGCTAGACTACGTAGCCTGCGTTCTCATCATATCGTATGGTTCCCAGAGCGGCACCGCTCTGAGCGAATAAGTCCTTTTGCTTTCGACATCTCCGCTATCGTAAAAGTGTGCGATTCCTTATATTCAGCCGTACCGTCGAACATACGTATCGAGCAGGTTGTTGATCATCGTCTGGTACTTCACGCCTTCCTTTTCCGCAGCCGTTCTAAAGAAGTCAACGCTGTGCTTATTCAGCAAGATCGTGATTTTTTCCTTCTCGACTCTTTCAACTAATTGCTCGGGCGGTGGCAGAAAATCAAGTACGCGTACTTTGCCAGCAAGAGCGTATTCGACATCAGCCGGAGCATCCGTGTATTCAATCGCGTCTTTCATAAAGATACTTTCCCTTTCGCCAATAACCTGCGCCAAAAATACAGATATACATACTTTTTACCACAGCGCAAGAGGGCAAGCTGAGTTCTTGTTACAGCTTCTCCTGATTGGCATCCAGTATTATCTGGCGGAACTCATCGAGCTGCATTGTGCCTCTGTCTCCGGTGCGGCGTTCGCGTACGCTGATGGTGCCCTCTTCGGCCTCTTTGTCGCCGACGATGAGCATGTAGGGCACCTGCTGCTCCTGGGCCTGGGCTATCTTGACCTTCATGGGCTCCTTTTGCGCCGAAACCTCGACCCGTAGCCCCGCGGCAGCAAGAAAGTCCGCTACCTCCTGTGCATAGTCCAGGTGCCGGTCGGCAATGGGAATAACGACCGCCTGCACGGGTGAGAGCCACACCGGCAGCGCACCCGCGTAATGCTCGATAAGGATGCCGAGGAAACGCTCGATGCTGCCGAAGATGGCGCGATGGAGCATCCAGGGCTGCTCGGCCGTGTTCTCGGCCGTGCGATACGTGAGGTCAAAGCGTTCGGGAAAGTTGAAATCCACCTGAATCGTGGAGCACTGCCAGGTGCGACCGATGGCATCCCTCACTTTAATGTCTATCTTGGGGCCGTAGAACGCGCCGTCGCCGGGGTTCATCTCATAGCTCAAGCCATGTATCTTGCAGGCCTCCTCCAGCTGTTCGGTGGCAAACTCCCACTTGGCATCCTCCCCTATCGACTTTTCCGGGCGGGTGGAAATCTCGGCCGTGTAGGTGAACTCAAAGGTCGTCATGATGTAATCCACGAGTTTGAGGATGTCCACTATCTCGCTGAGCAGCTGGTCGGTGCGGCAGAAGATATGGGCATCGTCCTGGGTAAAGCCGCGCGCACGCAACAGCCCGTGCAGCACGCCACTCATCTCGTGGCGGTACACCGTGCCGAACTCAAAATACCTGAGCGGCAGGTCGCGGTATGAGCGCAGCTGGTTGGCATAGAGCATGACGTGCCCGGGGCAGTTCATGGGCTTGAGCCCGTACTCGCTCGTCTTGGAATTGTCCTTGGCCTCGCTCTCGTCAATCTCAAAGAAGTACATATTGTCGCGGTAGAAGTAGTAATGCCCGCTCGTCTTCCACACCTCCGCGTCATAGATATGCGGGGTGATGACCTCCTCATAGCCACGGGCGTAGAGGTCGCGACGCAGCCACTCCTGCAGAGTACGGATAACGCGCGCTCCCTTGGGGAGGTAGAGCGGCAGTCCGGCACCGGCCCGCTCGTCCATCATATAGATGCCGAGCTTACGCCCGAGTTTGCGATGATCGCGCTTCTCGGCCTCGGCAATGCGGGTGAGATACGCCTCCAGGTCGGCCTGCTTGAACCAGACCGTGCCGTAGACGCGTTGGAGCATCTCGCGCTCGGAGCTGCCCCGCCAATAGGCACCGGCGAGCTTGGTGAGCTTGAACGCCTTGGCAAAACCCGTATGGGGAATATGCGGCCCGCGGCAGAGATCGACAAAATCGCCCTGGCGGTAGACGGAGATAACCTCACCCTCGGGCAGCTCGTCAATCAACTCCAGTTTGAGCGGCTGGCTGGCAAACAGCTCACGCGCGCGGCTCCGGCTGACCTCTTCACGCGTAAAGCCGAGCTTCTCTGAGACGATGCGCTCCATGGCCTTCTCAATGGCCGCAAAATCGTCGGTAGAAAGCGACTCCGGCAGCGCTATGTCATAGTAGAAACCGTCCTCTATGGCAGGTCCGATGCCAAACTGCGCAGCGGGATAAAGCTCGAGAATCGCCTCGGCCATGATATGCGCCGTGGAGTGACGGAGGATGTCCAAAGCCTCGGGAGAGCTCGTCGTGATGATGGCCACCTCGTCGCCGTCTGCAAGGAGCGTGCTGAGGTCAACGAGCTCGCCGTTGCGCCTGCCGGCTATGGCCGCCTTTGCCAGACCCGAGCCTATGGCTGCCGCGAGATCTGCCACGCTGGAGCCTGTGGGCACGGGCTTACTCGAACCATCGGGAAGGGTAACCTGCAACGTCATGAGCTCACCCAACCGGTGTGCAGCAGTACGGACAGACCTGCCACTCGGGATTGAGGGCATGGCCGCAACGCTTGCATTCGTTTTTCAGCTGGGTGCCACAGCGTGGGCACATGAGGTATTCCCGCTCCACCGGATATCCGCACTTACCGCACTCTCCGTAGCGCATGAGCTGGCGCTGTTTGAGCGCAAAGTCGAGGTTCTGCTCGTCCTTGTCCGACAGCAGCATGGGTGGGCGCATCATCGCATAGAGGAATGCACCCACAAAAGGAACAAGGCTGATGGCACCCCAGATAACCGGATTGGCACCACGGAGGTAGGCGTCGCGGATGACCCAGATTATGGAGATGACATAGAAGATACCGATAATGATCCCGATGGCCGTAATGGCAAACTTAACTTCGGGTGTGATAAGTGAGTCAAGTAGCTCTTGCATCAGTCTTCCTTTTGGTTGCCGTGTTGATTATGCTGGGACAATTCTATCAGAAAACCTTTGACTGCTCCTGCCAAGGTGATGGATCCGGTTGCCACTATCGGGCCCTGTCCGCGCTTGAGCAATTCGATGAGGGCTAACTCGGGGTTCTCAAAGACCAGAATACTCTCGCCGGTTATTTCCTGTACGAGAGCAGCCAACTCCCGCGCCGGCATCGCCCGTGGACTGGTGGTCTGTGTTACCGCTATCCGGGTAAAGTCAGGAGCAAGGGCCCGGATGATACCGGCGGCATCCTTGTCGGCAAGAATGGCGAGCAGAAGTGTGGCACCCTCCGGCAGCGGGTCAAGCGCCTGGGCCAGCACACGCGCAGAGGCCGGATTATGCGCCGCGTCGATGAGTATCATCGGGTCAGTGTAAACGGTTTCAAGCCGTCCCGGAATTTCCGTGGCATCCATGGCTGCCAGCGCCCGGGCCTCATCAAAGTCTGCTCCGTCTCCGAGCAGTTCCCGTGCGGAGGCAAGCGCGGTGAGCTTGTTCTGTGCCTGGTAGGAACGGAGTTCCTGCTCCTGAGCAGCCGGTACGGCAATAAAGTGTGCCCGCTCCTGGGCGGCCCGCGCCTTGAAAATCTGCAGCGCAGCTTCGTGGGTGGGAGCGGCAACAACAACAGTCCCCTCTTTGATTATCGCGGCCTTCTCATCGGCTATCTGTTCAAGGGTCGTGCCGAGTATCGCCGTATGATCGAGATCCACCCCGGTCAGCACCGCGACTTTGGGATGTACCACGGAGGTAGCGTCCCACCGGCCACCAAGGCCCACCTCCAACACCGCACAGGCCACTTCGCGCTCCGCAAAGAGCACAAAGGCAGCAGCTGTGATGAGCTCGAACTCGGTGAGCTCAAGGGCATTCTCCGTGGCCGTCTCGTGCACCAGAAGTACCGCGTGAGAGAAAGCCTCGTCGTCCACCGGAGTGCCTTCTATCTCGACGCGTTCGGTAACATTCAGGAGTTCAGGGGAGGTATACAGCCCGGTGGAATGCCCAAAAGCCCTGAGAATTGCCGCCAGATAGCGGCTCGTGGAACTTTTGCCATTGGTTCCGGCTACCTGCACGGAGACAAACTGCCGCTCGGGATGGCCGAGCAGAGCGCAGAGGCGCTGCATCTTCTCCAGAGAGGGATTAATGCCAAAGGTCAGGGCATCCCTGATAATGTCTTGAGCCGTAGTAAGCTCTGTCTGTCGAAAAGGGTCATGACTCGTCATTACCAACCTCCCCGCTCATTATACCCCCTGCGCTACTGAGGCAGGGAATCCACTTGCGCCGCTATACGCGTGAGGGCATCGGCCAGTTCGGCTGCGTCCGTGCGGGTCTTTTCCACAATATCCGGGGCTGCCTTGCTCAAAAATCCCTCATTCGCGAGCTTCTTTTCCAACCTGTCCCGATCGGCCTGGAGTTTTGCCTGCTCCTTTGCCAGGCGCTCCCGCTCCACGGCAAAGTCCACAAGGCCCTCCAGCTCCACAAAGATCTCCAGCTCGTCCACCACTGTCACCGACGCGTTGGCAGGCTTGACGGCGTCCTCGGTAGCCGTAAAGGAGGCGAGATTCCCGAGCTGCGTCAGCATGGCCGCCAGGGCGGTGAGGCTCTTGGCATGCTCTACCGCGCCTTCCCCCGCCGTATGCACGACAACCGCGAGAGCCTGTTTGGGCGAGATGCCATAGCGTGCGCGGACACTCCGCACTGTGGTAACGACGTCAAGAAGCAGGCCGATACGGCGCTCGGCTTCCGGACAGAGATAGACAGCCAGGGCGCTGTCGTCGGGCCATTCCGCCACCATGAGCGAGGGCCGCGTGCTGCCGTGGGGGATGCTCTGCCAGATCTTCTCGGTAATGAAGGGCATGTAGGGGTGGAGCAGCCTGAGTGCCTGATCAAGCACAAAGACGAGGTTCTGAGCCGTAGAGGGCCTGAGTGCCTCGTCGGACAGCTGGCCCTTGCTTATCTCGATATACCAGTCGCAGAACTCGTTCCAGAA
>JAIRZP010000124.1 GCA_031267175.1 Coriobacteriales bacterium
AGGTCCAACACATATAGTATCATTTCAAGATGTTTGAGTTCTGACTCTGGAGCGATGGGAGATAGCATGAAAGAGCGGGATACGATGCCCAGCGAGGCTGGTGCATTCGGCAGCAGAATCGGCGGATTATTGCTGGTATTTGTTGTGGGCTGCATCGCGGACATCGTATGTTTTCCCGTAGGCATGATAGTGGGAATAGCCACAGGCTTGACGCCCTCTCCCCATCCTGCTGTAGCAGCTTTTGAGAGGCTGCACTGCCTCGCGCCCCGTTGACAGCGGACGGGCAGCAACAACAGGTTGCTATCCCCTGTGTGCTTGCAATGCTATCATGTGGTGGTATCGACACACAGAGAAAGCAGGATGACATGGAAACCAAAGACGTGCTGGCAGGGCTACGCAAGAAAAACGGCCTGACGCAAGACGCGATGGCGCAGCAACTGTACGTCACGCGACAGGCGGTGTCGCGCTGGGAGACAGGTGAGACCACCCCGGGCATCGAGACCTTGAAGCTCATCTCTCAGCAGTTTGGCGTTTCCATCGACGACCTTCTCGGCTCGCCCGAGGGACGAATCTGCCAGAGCTGCGCCATGCCACTGGCAGGCTTCGACGATCTGGGCAGTGAGAAGGACGGTGCAAGCGTGACCTACTGCGTCCATTGCTATAAAGACGGCGAGTTTACACACAGTCGCAGCCTTGAAGAGATGGTCGAGGCAAACCTGCGCTTCCTGGACGAGTTCAATGCCCAAAGCGGCACGAGCTTCAGCGAAGACGAGGCAAAACTGGTATTGAAAACTCACCTGGCTACTCTGGAGCGTTGGGCAACGCAATGAAACCTCGATGAGTAAGTCTTCAGCCCCCTCTGGTAGAATTGTCTGCGACCGTTTTGAATAAGGAGAATTTGCCGTATGACCAAGAAGTGTTCAGTGGTTCTTGCCTGACCGTGGAGGGCAAGAGCTGCACGAGAGCGACCCTCCAATACGCCGCACGTAAACCACAATTTGGAGGTAAAAATGAATATCAGGCAAGAAACCGAAGGGGACTTCGGAGAAGTATATGCGCTCATCAAGACCGCCTTTGAGACCGCTGCCATCAGCGACGGAGACGAGCAGGAGTACTACGCGCGTATCCGCCGTAGCGACACCTGCATCCCTGAGTTGTCGCTGGTTGCGGAGCAGGATGGCAGGATTATCGGACATATCATGCTCGCCAGAACCCTCGTTCGTAGCAAGACCGGAGAACACGAATTCTTAGTGCTGGCCATCCTCAGCGTGGCTGAAGAACGCCGCCGTTCAGGCGTCGGCTCAGCTCTCGCCCGCGCTGCCCTCGATAGGGCCACACGCCTCGGACACAGGGCTGTCTTCCTCGCTGGCGACCACAGGTACTACGGCCGTTTTGGCTTCGTACCGGCATCGGAATACAGCATCCGATACAAAGAGGATGTTCCCAGAGAGATGCTCGACAACATCATGGCGCTGGAATTGACACCCGGCTCACTTGACGGCATCAAGGGAGTCGTGGATCTGTAAGCGCGGCCACTCTCGGCAACGGATACAGAAAGCCTCTTATTGCGAGGTGCACTCATCCCGTTCCTGCTCTAACCAGCGGGGCGGGATGGGGGGCCTTGATGCATTTGCCTGTGTAAACCCAGGTGGATGCCACCTGGTACGTGCGAGCCCGGATACCTTATAACGACGGCAACACAGATCCGTCCATTCAAGCGGGCAGGGTATTGGTATAATGATTCCGGGGAAAGCGAGAAGGCCAGTACGTAAGTGAGGTGAGGTGACAAATGACAAAGTATCGCCAAAAGAGGGGCAGAATAACGTGGCGTGAGCTCTTTGAGATTGACCCAACCTTCAGAGAATGGAAGCTCGGGAACCTGTCTGAGCGCGCAATCGAATCGTTCCTGAAGCAGCCGGCCGGCCAAACGCCGAAGTTGGCGAGTATGACGGCCAGCGACTACTTCAACGCCTGTTTGCTGGGATATCGGGCGAACAAAGATGAGAAGAGCTACGACGGAAGCCCTCTGTTCAAGGTTGAGGGATTGACCGCAAAACAGGCGTACGAACGCAATGCCGACGGACGCGATGATGGTCTATTGGCAATTCCAGAAAACGATGCAGAGGCTTTCAAAGAATGGCTGCTGCATCGTGAGCAAAGAGGCGGCCATCCCTTCGAGGTGATGCGGGGAGGAAACAGTACCCACGTCAATCTTGGCGTAAGCGCGAGCAATGAAGGCTTCTCATACTGGCTGGCAGGCAAAAACCGTATCTACGAAGTGGTCAGATTCTACAATGCCCTGAGCGACGCCGGTCTTCCTGTTGAGGTTGACCAGTTTGCTGTCATCTCCGGAGTTTTAACGGGCGATGGATGCATGTATATCGTGCCGCAGGACATTCTGCCGCGCTATTGCTGGTATCTGTTCCCCGGCGAGAAGACCGAGTACTACATGAATATACCGTGGGACTTCACCCGATCACAGACAATGAAGCTTATCCATCGTGCTCACTGGTATCCGGATCAGACCGTGGAGGAGCTTGTCGCAGAGGGTGATCGTCTCTACAGGGAGGGTCACTGAACGTCGACGCTGATGTTGAAGGCAGACTACAGCGCATCAAAAAAACTGCTCGGTAGATGTTCGCTCTCTTTATCGCTCTCGTGAAGTCTCGAAAGGGCGTGCTTGCCACGGCACAGCAAACTCTCCGTCCCTCGACCATTCCTGAGCATGCATGCGATACAATTCCCGATACAATTGCTATCGTTGATGGCAAACTGTGTGTGGCGCTCAATCGAAAGGAACAAGAAGATGCAACGGTGCTTGATTGTCGTCGATTATCAGAACGATTTTGTGTCGGGTGCGCTGGGATTTGCGGGCGCAGAGCTCCTGGATGCTTTGATTGCGGAGAAAATCAAACGATACCGTGCACGCGGCGATGCCGTCCTCTTTACGTTTGACACACACGGCGCTGACTATCTGAAAACGCAAGAGGGAAGATGCCTGGCGGTGCCGCACTGCATCGAAGGAACGCCCGGGCACGAGCTCTACGGCGAGACGGCAACGCTGCTTGCAGCAGACGACTTGCGCTTTTACAAGGGTG
>JAIRZP010000141.1 GCA_031267175.1 Coriobacteriales bacterium
TTCTCAACTACGTGGCGCATTTTGGTGAATACCTGGTATTGGGGGCCTTGCTCACGGTACTGTTTACCGGTAGCCGGTTCAAGCGCTGGCAGATTGTACTGCTCGCTGTCGTGCTCGCCGCTGCCTACGCAGCAAGCGACGAGATCCACCAGCTCTTTGTGCCGGGACGTTCCTCTGATCCTGTTGATGTGCTCACCGACATCCTGGGAGCCTCTGCGGGCGCGTTGCTGACTGCCTTAGTGCTCAAACGACTCAGCGAGAGACAGCAACCCTGAGTCTTCGTTGGCCTCAACTGCCGGTTTTCCAAGGTGGTGGAACAGCCTTACGAATCCCCCAAAAACGCGCCGCTTTGCCTTGACCAGAGCCTTGCGTACTCGCCGCCTGCCTCGATGAGTTCGGTGTGCGTGCCGTCTTCGACGATGCGGCCCTCGTTCAAGACGATGATGCGATCGAGCGATGCCACCGTCGAGAGCCGGTGTGCCACGACGATGGACGTGCGGTTCTGCATGAGCGTGGCCATGGCATCCTGGATGAGCTTCTCGCTCTCGGAGTCCAGCGCCGAGGTGGCCTCGTCCAGCACGAGCAGCGGGTCGTTTGCGAGGATGGCGCGCGCGATGGCAATGCGCTGACGCTGCCCGCCGCTGAGCTTGACGCCCCGCTCCCCGGTTATCGTGTCAAAACCCTGCGGCAGCGTCTCGATAAACTCCAGCGCGTTGGCCTTGGCCGCGGCCTCGAGAATCTGCTCGTCGGTGGCTTCTGGGCTCCCGTAGGCGATGTTCTCACGCACCGTACGATGAAACAGCAGCGGCTCCTGTGGCACATAGGCAATCTGCTGGCGGAGGCTCACCTGCGTTACGTCGGCGATATCCTGCCCGTCGATGAGGATGCGCCCCTCCTGCAGGTTGGAGAGCCTGAGCAGCAGGGTGGTGAGGGTGGTCTTGCCCGAGCCGCTCCGTCCCACGAGGCCGACGCGCTGCCCGGCGGGAATATGCAGGCTGAGGTCGGAGAACACGCGCGTGGACGGCTCGCCTTCTCCCTCCACATAGGCAAAGCCGACGTCCTCAAAGTCGATGGTACCGGCACGCACGGCCAGCTTGGGCGCCCCCTCAACATCACTCACCAGGGTGGGTTCCTCCAGAATGCTCGTCATGGCGGCGGCGTCGCCAAAGCCACGGTTTATCTGCGCAAAGGTGATGTTGAGGCGATTGAACTGCATGCAGAGCGCGTTGGTGTAGGTAAAGGCCATGACCAGGGTGCCGGCGCTGATGCCAAACCAGACACTGCCTCCGGTGATGAAGATGACCATACAGGTCATGATGCAGACGATGATAAAGCTCGTGACCGCGCCTCTGAATGTCGAGGATCGCATGCGCCGGGAGTCCGCCGTGAGCACATCATGGTTGGCTTCATTAAAGAGTTGGCGCTCATAGGCCTCCCTCCCGTAGGTCTTGACCGCGAGGATATTGGTGATGGAATCGGAAAGCTCGCCCGAGAGCGCGTTCTGTGCACGGGCCGTGGCGGCATTCAAGGGGAGAATCTGCCGGAAGAGCAGCCAGGCCACCACGGTATACACCACGAGCAGCACCGTGAGGACGGCCACATAGAAGGGTACGGGCAGAGCAAGGATTGCGAGCGTAAAGACGGCGGTGAGGCCGATGGGCATGACCGCGTAGATGAGGTTTTCGAGCAGGAGGGTATACGCGCTGATGAACTTCTGCGTCTGCGACACCAACGAGCCGCCAAAGCGCGCCGCGTGAAAGGTCATCGACTGGTTGGAAAGCGTGTCAAAGGTACTGGTCGCGAGGTCGTAGCTGGCAAGTATCTCGAGCTTCCACACGCTGTAATCCTGGAGCTTGGAGCTTGCCTGCCCCACCACATTGATGAGTACGAGGCCGAGTATGTAGGGCGCATAGGCCTGCAGCACGTCGGCTTCCCCCGCAGGCGGCGTTGCGGCGAGCTTGTCAACAATCAGGCCCACAACGTAGGGGTTCCCAAAGGTCAAAAGCCCCACAAAGCCCAGGGTACTGATGACCGCCAGGGCAAAGTAGCCCCCGTGCCTGCGCGTAACGGCCCAATAATAGCGGAGTGTACAGCGTGTTACCGACGCCGTTTTTGCCTTGCTCATGTACTTGCCTTCCTGTGCAAATCGGATCTCCCAGGTTTCTAACTCTCTACAATTTTAGCGCTCACTGCGCCCTATGCTATAATTGATTATTCCATCAGTAAGCAAACTCTGCAAATCGCAGTAAGAGGCGGGTTTCATGCGGCTCTTTTCAAAATCCTGCTCGGTTGTCCTGGCTCTCTGCCTGGCCTTCTCCTGCTTGTCCACTCCCGCGGCCTGGGCGGAAGAAGCGGATGACCCTGCTGCGCCCGAGGTTGTGGATGCCAACACTCCCCTGCCTGACATTGTCGGTCTCCAGCAGGAGGTTGATGAAGCCTCTGCCGTCTACGATAATGCCACGCAACAGATCATCATGATCGAGAGAGAAATCAAAGCCCTGGACACGAGCATCAATGCGATGCAACTTGAACTGCCCCGGACCCGCGAACTCTCCAATGCGAGCGCCCGGGAGTATTACCGCACGGTTTCTACCTCTAACCTGTTTTTGGAGCTGGTGTTTGGTGCCACCTCGCTCACAGACTTTTTTGCCAAGATAGAATACTCGGCACGGGTAAACCAGAGTTACCTCGACAATATTACCAGTCTTACCAGGCTCAACGCCGAGCTGGAAGAAGCCCGGACACTCTTGGACGCTCGCAGGACAGCCGTAGAAGAAGAACAGCTCCGTGCTGAGGAAGCCCTGCTTGAGGCCCAGGCTGCACGTAACACTGCCGAGGAGACTGCCCGTAGGATTGCGGAAGCCACGGCGGCGGCCACGGCGGCAGCAGCTGAGGCGGCAGCAGCCGAGCAGCACACTCCCGAAGCCCCTGTAGCGCCGAGCAATCCCGGCAATCCCGGCACGCCGGTTGACCCGGGCACACCTGAGGCTCCTTCGGACAAACAGGCCTTTGTCGACCTCTGGGCACCACGCATAGACGCCTACCTGGCCGGTGCGCCGCTGGCCGGTTTTGGCTACGCCTTTGCCAATGCCGCCTACGACTACAACGTGGACCCGCGTTGGAGCCCTGCCATTGCCTGCCTGGAGAGCAGCAAGGGCCGGTATTGCTTCCTGCCCTATAACGCCTGGGGATGGGGTACGGTAACGTGGCCGGACTGGGAGACAGCCATCTACGCGCACGTGCGCGGTCTCTCCCGAGGCTACGGCTACACCATCTCGGAGGCCGCGGCTCAAAAGTACTGCCCTCCCAATTGGGAGTACTGGTACAGCTTTGTCTCAAACCAGATGAGCCTGATCTGAGCTACCGCTTTTGACGCAGGCAGCTGCCAGGCCTGGCCGCGCACTGCTGCCCGGCACCAGGGCTAATGAGCACTGCACAGGGGAGTGGGTGGTAGGTCTATCCCCAGGGCCTGCGAGGCCTCCTCACGGAGCTCTCCGATGGTGGCCTGATAGCAGGCCAGCGAGTCAATCCAACGCCTGAGCGTGCTCTCACCTGCCTTGGTGAGGCTGAAGGCGCGCTTGGCAGGGCCGGACTTGGGCGTATCCCACACAGAACTGAGCAGGCCCTGTTCCTCCATGGCCTTAAGCGTGCGGTAGATGCCGGTGGGGTCCGGTTTGTTGCCACCAAACATCGGCGAGAACGCGGCACGCTGCACGATGACATACCCATGCAGTGGCTCCTCGCTCGCGGCGAGGATGGTGAGGATCGTGGGTTGAGACAGGCGGCTCAGGCTCTTGCCCAATTGGGCACACTCCTTGAGCTCTTCTTCATTTCTTGGATTGCACACAGACCACATTATGGGCTCCTATAGTCCCAAGGCCTTTTTGAGGCCGGCAACTCTGCGCCGCGAGACCGGCACCTTCTCATCCTCGCCAGCCAGGGTCAGCTGCAGCGTGCCGCCGCTGATGGGCGTGACTTCCTCAACACAGTTGAGGTTGACCAGATAACGCCGGTGCACCCGGAAGAAGTTGTAGGGCTCAAGCTTGGCCTCCAACTGTGCCAGACTCACCGTGGAGAGATACCGGTCGTCGCTGGTATGGAGATAGGAGTAGTCGTCCTTGGCCATGATGTAATGGATCTTATCGGTGGAGACCAGGAGCTTCTTGTTGCCCTTTTCCACCGGGATACGCTCCGACTGGTTGCCTTTTGTGTTGGCGGCAAGGTACTTTCGGGCCTTGCCGAGCGCCTTTTGCAGACGTTCGGTCTCAACGGGCTTAACCAGATAGTCTATGGCGTTGACATCAAAGGCCTGGGCAGCGTGCTCACTGTACGCCGTTACAAAGATAACGGCGGGCGGATACTTGAGGCGTCCCAGTGCCTCGGCCAGCTTGAGGCCGGACGCTCCGGGCATTTGAATATCGAGGAACATGACATCGCCGCCATGGTCCTTGAGGCGTTCGATAGCCTCTCGCACATTGGCAGCCTCGGCTACCACCTCGACCTGTCCGATGCTTTCCAACAGATACCTGAGCTCGCTGCGTGCAGGAGCCTCGTCGTCAACTATTATTGCTCTGATCATCTTTAACCACCTTGCAGGAGTCTTTGGGGCCTAAATTGAGGATAACGCGTGTTCCCACGCCGAGCTCTGATTGTACCGCAAGCCCGGCGTTTATGCCAAAAAAGCCTTCTAACCGTTCGGCCACGTTTTTGAGCGCCACACTCGTGTGATGCTGATCCTCATTTGTGAGCGCGCGTTCATGCGTGGATTCGGCCATTCCCACGCCATCGTCCTCCACCACAACAACCACCTGTCCACTCACGACTTTTGCGTCTATGGTTATGTGCAGCGGCTCTTCTTCGCGCCTGCCATGGGCCACGGCATTCTCGACGAGCGGCTGAATGATGAAGGCAGGCACCGTGATATTGTGCAGATCATCCTCTACAAAAACCGTTCCGATTATCTGATCGGACCCAAAGCGCGCCTTCTCAAAGCCGAGGTAACGGAGCGTCTGGGTTATCTCTCTGTCCAGGATGGTATTTTCCATAGAGCTCTCGAGGGTCTGGCGATAGAAGATGGCAAACTCCCTGAGAAGGATACGGGCCTGCTGCGGATCGGTGCGGATAAGAGCGGCAATGGTATTGATGGTATTGTAGAGAAAATGCGGGTTAATCTGGGCCTGCAGCGCCTTGAGGTTCATCTTGACCGCCAGTTCACGCTGGTATTCCAGCTCGGCAAGACTCAGCTGCATCTCGAGGAGCCCGCCGAGACCCTCGGCCATGGCCTGCTGATTGGCATCGAGTTGGCGAGGCGACTTGTAGTAGAACTTTAATACGCCAATGACCTCGTCGTGCTGCTTGAGCGGTACGCAGATGCCTGCCTGCAGCGATTCGTAGATAATGTTGTCGCCTATCTGTTCAAACGAGCGCGCCACCTGGATCTCGCCTGTTTCGATGGTTCGCCGGGTGGCGGCGGTACGAATGGCTGCGCCGACGGGATGCGTATCCATTTCGCGTCCAAAATAGCCCAGTATCTTCTCTCTGTCGGTGATAGCGACCGCGGTTGCCCCGGTAGCGGGGAGCAGCAGTTTGCAGACCTCCTGCGCACTCTCAAGCGTAAGACCTTTCTGCATGTAGGGGAGGGTCTGAGCCGCCAACCGCAGCGTGCGTTCACTTTGTCGGGCACGCAGACGGTCCGTGCTGATATTGATGCGCACCAATAAGAAGATCAGGAATGCTGCCGCGACGATGCCCACCACGGCAATGGCAAAGTTCTCGTCGCTGATTATCGACACAGCCGTAACGGCCAACAGTACCACAACGGCTACGACGGTGATGACTTCTACGAGTGAGGGGCTTCTATTCATACGAGCCATTCTACCACGCTCTCTCTCCCCAAAACCCAGTAAAAGGCGCAATAAAGAAGAAACTCCGAGTAGGCCGCCCGGAGTTTCAGTTGGGAGTTATGCGCCTTATGTGCCATAACTTGATAGTAGTCTAACACAACTAGTAGACCTTGTCTAGTACCAATTTGAAACTTTTTTGGTGAATTTTCCGCTCGCCGGCCTGTTATCTTCCGCTCCCCGTTTGTTCCCGGCTTCAAATGTGGAGATTTTGTGGAGATTCAGCAACGGGTTCTCCTTGACGGTATCCTTATATTCGTTGGAATAGCAGGTTCTTCCTCAGTCGAGCTTTGAAACCAGGAACACCATGAAGACAGCAGCAACAACGAGTACAGCAAGCCAGTGGGAGAGGGCTCTGTTGCGCGTGTCTTTGATTACCGTTCTCGCTTTGCTGCTGTTGCAGGGGTTTTCTGGTTTTTCTGCTTACCAGGCGTATGCCGACGAACCGCAAACCACCCCGTCTCAGGAGCAGCAGAGTAGCGGTAGCGGCACCGAATATCCCGGCTACACGGTCTATTCCTTCAACAGCCAGGATATTATAGATGCTCAGACCAATCAGTCGGGCCGCCTCTCCAACACCGCTATTCCCGATTCCGAGGTTCCGCTTGCCGGCTTCTCGCCCGTTGATCAGAGTCCTGGCAGTGCCGGTAAGGGCAGCAGCTTTAACACCCTCATGGCTGCGCTCTGCGGCATCTCGCTGGCAGTGATGCTTCTTGTGCTCTTTGTTCGCAGGGCGCAAGACTATCGGATACTCACGATACAAACGGTCGCCGTGGCGTTTGGCCTTGTGACGATTGCCACCTGGGCCCTGCTGGATCGGTTACAGATACCCATCACGACCTTTAACGACGCATCGGTTCTGATAGCGGTGCTGACCGGCGTTTCTGTGGTGGTAGCGGTGGCTTCCTGTGTCTTTGAGGCCCGCCTGAAAAAAGTCAGAAAGACGCAGAACCGTTAAAGCCCGGGCCGGCCTCCACTGTCAGTTTGCGCAAAGGGGAGTTAAGGGAGGGAGCTTTGGGAAGGGTCGCGGAAGGGGTTCAACCGCGGTTTGACTTCTCCGGTCCATCCTCCAGTAGCATGCTCATGAGGGTGTATCCCGGAGTAACCACGAGCCCTGTGCGTGCCGCCTCGGCCTCGGTCATACGCGTGCCGGCGTTTGGCACAATGCCGGGCCCACTCAGGACAAAGGGCACCAGCTCGCGGGAATGACGCTTGCTCGCCGCCGGTGTGGGATGATCGGGCATCACGAGGATGCGCAGCGGATGGGTCAAAGCATACTCTCTCACGCGGGAAAGAATCTCCCGATCTATGGCCTCCAGGGCCGCTACCTTGCCCCGCGCATTGCCGTCGTGGCCTTCGGCATCCGGTGCTTCTACATGGCAGAAAACCACCTCCTGCTCGGCCAACATGGCGAGCACTCCCCTGCCCTGTGCGGCGTAGTCGTTGTCGGGCCCGTCGGTGATGCCTTCAAACTCATAGGTCGTGATGCTGGCCAGCGCGGCAATGCCGTTGAGCAGGTCAACGCCGCTCAGCATACCAGCGTGCCTTCCGTACACAGAAAAGAAGGGCTGCATATGTGCCGGCCGTTGTCCGGGCCAGAACACAAACACATCCGTAGCCTCCAACTTGCCTTCCGCGCGGCGGCGTGCGTTGACAGGGCTTGCCACCAGCACCTCGTGGGCACGACGTTCGTAGCTGCTCAGCAGCGCGGCCTCCGGACCTTTGGGAGGATACTCAGCCACGGGCTCGTCCGTTATGTTGTGCGCGGCGGGCGACCAGGTCTCCATCAGGAGCGGGTGCCCCCTGACCACGAGGATACCTCTGAAACCGGTGCCGATATGCAGGGTAAAGCTGCCATCGTCGAGTGCTTCCCTGAGTTCTGAGAGCAGGGCGTGCCCGTCTGCGGCCGAGATATTGTCGGTGGAATAGCTCACCATGATGCCCTCGGGCGAGACCGAAGTGAGGTTAAGACGCAGCGCCACCTCGTCGTCGGCCAGCTGTATGCCCAGGGCAGCGCCCTCCAAAGCTCCGCGCCCTATGGGGTAGAGTTCCGGGTCATAGCCACAGATAGAAGTGCAGGCCACATTGGAAGAAGGCTCAAGGTCGTCGGGCACGGTCTTGGCCAGGCCAAGGGCGCCCTCCGCGGCCAGCGCATCGAGATGGGGCGTACGCGCCTCTTCCAAACTGGTCTTACCGTTGAACTCGGGCAAAGGCTCGCCGGACGCGCCGTCGGTAATGACGACGACATAACGCACCTCAGAGCTATCTTGAGTCATAGGCTCCCTTAGTCTCGCTTCCCAGGGGAGGCGATGATAATCATTGCCTCCCTAATGTGTAAATCTCGCAGATTTGGTACCTGATGACCGAATTATACGACATTCTCAAAAAACTCTGCTGCTCACAAGCGTAAAATGTGTTAACTTTATCCCTGTACTGAACAATGACCAGAGTAAGACCGGGGAGCGCAGCCTCCCAAAAGGCGTGTACAACCGATCCCAAAGGAGGGAACATGAAAAAACTCAACAAACTCAAGACCCAGACAAGGATTACGGTCTATGCCGGCAAGAACGCCGACGAAGCCACATTTGGCAAGGGCGTAGCGACCCTCATGCGCGGCGTTGAAGAGACCGGTTCGCTCAATGCCGCGGCCAAGCGCATCAAGATGGCCTATTCAAAGGCTTGGCGCATCGTCAAGGAGACCGAGGCAGGATTTGGTTTTCTGCTTATCAATCGCGACGGCGCTCGCGGCTCCACGCTTACCAAGGAGGGCGTTAAACTCCTGGACGCCTATGAGGACGCGGAAGCAAAAGGCTCCGACTACATTGCCAAGCGTTTTGCCGCCAATCTGGAAAAATAATTCCCGGTACTTCCCGCTTCTCTCTGTTCTTTTAACCAAGGCTCGGCTTGATTGAAGTGAGCTGCGCGCGTAGATAGCTTTGGAGCAGTGTGGATTGAGTATGGCGTATACCAATACCTATATCGACACCCGTGGTGCCACGGATGGGCGCACGACATTCACGCAGGCCATCATCAGGGGCATTGCCTCCGGTGGCGGCCTCTTCGTGCCCAAGGTGCTACCGCGCCTTGCGCTCGACGAGATCCTCGACTTTGCGCATAAGCCGTATGCACAGGGAGCGACGGCGATCTTCAGGGCCTTTGGCGTAGACCTGCCCTCCCAGACTATTGACGCGTGTATGGAAGCCGCTTACTCCACCAACTTTGACACCCCGGCGATTGCCCCGGTGCAGAGCCTGGACGCCAACACCCACGTCCTGGAGCTCTTCCATGGCCCGACCCTGGCCTTCAAGGACATGGCCCTGCAGTGCATGCCGCGCTTCTTCTCGG
>JAIRZP010000138.1 GCA_031267175.1 Coriobacteriales bacterium
TTCTGCGCACGACGACCCGATAGCGGATGAAGAACTCACACCCCAACATGAAGAAGAGGATGATGCCAATGAGCAGGTCTGAGGCCGAGGCCGGTATCTTGTAGATGGTCTGGATGGTGTTGGAGCCGCGCTCCAGCATGGCGATGAAGACCGACACCACCACCATGCCGTAAGGGTTCATCTTGGCGAGCCAGGCCACCATGATGGCGGTAAAGCCCACGCCGCCCGTTATGCCCTCGGTAATCGTATAGTCCGCGCCAGCAAACTGCAACATGCCCACGAGCCCGCAGAGCGCACCGGAGATGAACATCGTACGCATGATGACACGCTTGACGTTGATGCCCGCGTAACGGGCCGTGTCCTGGCTCTTGCCCACGACGGTAACCTCGTAGCCCTGCTTGGTCTTGTTGAAGTAGAACCAGGCCACGACCACGAGCACCAGGGCTACAATCCAGCCCCAATGCACGCCCAGCACCTGTTCGAGCCTGCCGCCCGGCACGAGCATGGGCATCTTGGGAAAACTGCTGCCCGGTGCCTTCCAGGGGCCGTTCATCAAGAACTTGAGAAACGCCAGGGCCACGTAGTTGAGCATCAGGGTGAAGAGGGTCTCGTTGGTGTTCCACTTGGCCTTGAAAAAGGCGGGGATGAGGCCGTAGATGCCACCGGCAACCATGCCGGCCACGAGCATCAGCCCTATCAGCACGGGGGTGGAGAACACCTCGGCGGTAAAGAAGCCGAAGAGACCGGCCGCCATGGCACCGACCATGATCTGTCCCTCGCCACCGATATTCCAGAACTGCATCTTAAAGGCCAGGGCCAGGGCCAGCGAGGTGATGAGCAGGGGCACGGTGAGCTTGATGGTCTCCCGGATAACGGTGGGCGAGCCCCAGGCTCCCACGACCATGTCCACGTACACGCTGAAGGGATTATGGCCGAGGGCGAGGATGAGCAGACCACCGGTGAGCAGCGCCAGCACAAAGGCTATGCCCCGGTAGCACCATGCCCGCCGCGTTGAGAGGTCGTCGCGCTTGACCATGCGGATGAGCGGCTCTTTGCCTTTGGTGCTCCCCTCGGCTTTGGTGCTGCGGATGAGCGGCTTTCTGTCTTTGGCCTCTTTCTGGCTCACGACTCGCGCCTTTCCGCTCCATCGCCGTGTCCGTCGCTCGCCACGCGCTGTTTGCTGTCAGGATCGTCGCCCAACCCGCTGCCAGGCCCCTCGCCTGGTCTCACGCCCTGCATCTGAAGATCCAGTCTGAGTTGCTCAGGCGGCGGCGCTCCCTCTCCCTCAGACGCGCGGGAAAGATCCTGCACCATCATCAGGCCGACCTCCTCTTTGGTAACCGTGCGAGGGTCAACGACGCCGGAGACCCTGCCGCCGCTCAGCACGAGGAGCCGGTCGGAGAGTTCGAGCAGCACGTCCAGGTCCTCCCCGATAAAGACCACGGCCACGCCCCTTTTCTTCTGCTCATTGAGGAGGTCGTATATCTTGTACGAGGAGTTGATGTCCAGGCCTCGCACCGGATAGGCGACCATGAGCACCGTGGGATCCTGCGCTATCTCGCGGCCTATCAGCACCTTTTGTACGTTGCCGCCGGAGAGCCGCCCCACGATGGCGCCGGGCCCGGTCGCAACGATCTCCAGCTGCTCGATAAGGTATTCGGCCAGCGCGCGCGGACGCTTGCGGTCGACGAAGGGGCCTCTGCCGTTTTTATAACTGCGGAGCATGACGTTGTCGGTAATATCCAGAGAGGCCACAAGGCCCATGCCGAGCCGATCCTCGGGAACAAAGGCCATGGAGATGCCCTTGCTTGAGACAACATCCGGCTTGAGCCCGAGGATGGGCTCCATGACCGACTCCCCCTCGTACTCGCTTTTCATCAATACGGCACCGCCGATGCTGGGGTACAGGCCCGCCACCGACTCACAGAGCTCCTTTTGTCCACTGCCGGCAATGCCAGCGATGCCGAGTATCTCGCCACCAAACACAGAAAAGCTCACTTTGTCCAGGGCCTTGAATCCCTCGGCATTGAGACAGCTGAGGTCCACCACCTGCAGGCGTTCCTCGCCCGCGGGCCGCTCGGGCCGCTCTATCCTCAGGCTTATCGGGCGGCCAACCATCATCTCGGTCAGCTCTGCCTGCCCGGTATCCCGGGTGTTGATCGTGGCGATATATTCGCCTTTTCGCAGCACCTCTACCCGGTCTGACACGGCCATGACCTCGCCCAGTTTATGGGTGATGAGGATGAGCGACTTGCCATCATCCTTCATCTTGCGCATAACCGCAAAGAGCTTCTCGATCTCATGGGGCGTCAGCACGGCCGTGGGCTCATCGAGTATCAGGATGCTCGCTCCGCGGTAGAGTATCTTGATTATCTCAACGGTCTGCTTCTCCGAGACCGACATGGCATAGACCTTCTTGGCGGGGTCTATCTCAAAGCCGTAGCGCTGTGCCAGGGCGGCTACATCGGCCTCGATGCGTTTTTTGCTCATGGATACGCTGCCTGGCTGACCCAAAACGATGTTCTCGGCTGCCGAGAACACCTCTACGAGCTTGAAGTGCTGATGAATCATGCCAATGCCCAGGTTAGCGGCGTCTTTTGGCGAGCGAATCATCACCCTCTTGCCGTGGACGAAGATCTCTCCGGAATCGGGGAAGTAAATGCCCGAGAGCATGTTGACGAGCGAGGTCTTGCCGCTGCCGTTCTCTCCCAGGAGTGCCAGTATCTCGCCTCGCCTCAGGTCAAGGCTCACGTCATTAATGGCACAGACCCTGCCAAAGGTCTTGGTGATATGCTCCATGCAAACCGCAGCGGTGTCCGTCATAGACAAGTTCCTTTTGTATCCTTCAAATCGACGAGCAGCCGGAGGTACGGTGGTGTCCTCTCCGGCTGCTCGGCTGTGTTCTGTCCCTCACGCTGTGCCTGCCAGTACGCTGCAACGGCACTCACGCTCTGGCTTGCACGCTGACGTTGCTACTCGATAACGGTACAGCCGGTGATGATGTAGTTCCAGGAAGGCGCTGAGGCTTCCTCCTGCTCCTTATAATACTCGCCTGCCGGTATGTCGATGCTCACCGGGTTGTTGTCAAAGTCCACTCCGGAACCAACGAGCGGGCCGGCAAAGACCTTGAGACTGCCATCCTTGATGGCCGCGGCGGCCTCGTCTATGGCTGCCTGGGTGCCATCGGCGGCAATAGGTGTGTTAAGCGGGCTGAGGTAGACCACGTTGTCGGCGATACCCTTGCACCAGTCAACCGGAATCTCGGTGCCCTCAACAAGCGCGCTCACGGCCTCGGTGAGGTAGATGCTCCAGTCGATGCGGGCAGAGATGAGCGAGGCGTTGGGCGCGGCGGAGATCATGTCGTTGTTATAGCCAACCTGCCATCTGCCGTTCTCCTCGGCAGTGGTGGCCGGTGCGGTGGAGTCCGAGTGCTGGGAGATAACATCGCAGCCCCGATCGATGAGGGCCTTGGCTACCTGCGACTCAACCGTGGGGTCGTTCCAGGAGTTGGTGTACATGATGTCCATGGTCACCTCGGGGTTGACGCTCTTGGCTCCCAGATAGAACGCCGTGTAGCCGCTGATGACCTCCGCAAAGGGAAAGGCCGCCACGTAGCCGAGCTGGTTGCTCTCGGTCTTAAGGCCCGCGGCTATGCCGGCCAGATAGCGTCCCTCATAGATGGAGGCGAAGTAGTTGTGAAAATTGGGGAGGCCGGAGCTTGCGGCCTGAAAGCCGGTGGCGTGGCAGAACTGCACCTCGGGATACTCCGCCGCTATCTCCTTGACGTAGTCCTCAAAGCCAAAGCTGGTGGCAAAGATGATGTTGCAGCCGGCGTCCACCAGCTCGCGCAGAGCGGTATCGCATTCCGCGCCCTCCGGCACGTTGTACTTGCTGATGATTTGGTCAGCGCTGAGCCCAAGGTTGGCCTGCATCTGTTGCGTGCCAAGATCGTGGTTGTAGGTATAGCCCATGTCGCTGGGGTCTGAGATGTGTACGAATCCTACCTTGATGGTTTCATAGCTGGGTCCTGTAGCTGCTACCGGCTCTGTTCCGCCGCCGCTGCTGCCACTGCCACTTGAGGCCGCGGGTTCGCCGCAACCAACCAGCATGAACGCCGACAGCGCCAGTAGTACGGACAGTACGAGTGCGAGTGCCTTCTTCTTCATTGCATTCCTCCGGATTCTCTCCCGGCTGCACCTGAACGGCAGCCAATTCCTTCCAACAAAAGCTCTCGCCGTGCGACGATCTTCTGCGTCCGCCTTGTGCGGCCTCAGAAAGCAGCCTTGCTTGACGAGAGAGCGCGACTCGCTACACCGTTTGCTGGCGTATGAACTATGTTGTAGTGCTGTAGGAGTGCATGAGAACACGATACAGCATTTTGTAGGTGATGTGTGCGAGGTGAGGTAACAGAATGAGATTTTGCGAGATATTTTTCTGCGAGAGGTGTTGCGTAAGGGGCGGGAGAGATTGAGGGCTGTTGATCAGAGAAGGAAAGATTGGTGACAGTAGCATCACATACCATTGCAATACGGCTTACTTTTTGTTAAGGTAAGCCTCTACAATCATAGTAGTATTCAGATGATTCGTAAGAAGGGAAGCTCCATGTATGCTGCTACACTCACATCAAAGGGCCAGATTGTTGTTCCCGCAGGGTTGAGGGCAAAGGCTGGGCTCAAGGCGGGAGACCGTCTCGAGTTCGAGTACGACAAGGGCACAAAAGCGCTGGTAATGCGTAGGGCAGAGACGATAGACGAGGTCTCGAAGCGGCTGTCCGGATACCTGCGGCCCGGCACCACACCACTCGGAGATGCGGCAGAGTTCTATGCCAGGCGTAAGGCGAGGGCCTGACGATGGCTGCGGTAGTTGATGGCTCGCTTGACACGAACGTACTTCTCAGACTCGCGCTGAGAGAGATTCCCGAGCAGTATGAACGCGCAAAACGGCTCATCGAGAGGCCGGGAGCGCGCTTCAGAGTTTCCGACACTGCGATAATCGAGTTTGCCTACGCATTGAGCGCACACTACGGATTCAGTCGGGTGCAGGTGGCTGACGCTATCTCCAGCATGGGAGCACTAGCTTCGATTATCTGTGAGCGAGCATTCTTCAATGCGGTAGTTGAGCAGTACGTCGCGCACCCCAAACTCTCATTTGAGGACTGTTATCTCGCCGAGAAAGCCAAAGTAGATGACGCACTCCCGCTTTGGACCTTCGACCGCAAGTTGGCAAGACAAAGTGAGCACACGCAAGAGGTTCCCGTCTGATACATTGAGCCCTGACCGCATCAGAACAATTGCGTTTGCACTCTAGCTCCGCCCGCTCTTACGTCACCACCCCAGACTGCTCTGCTCCGTCCATGACAATGCTGCGGCCCCAGTCTATGATGGCGGAAACGGTGCTTGCGGCGGCCTCGGCATTGCCAGCCTCCAGATGCTCGCAGAGTGTGGTGAGCTGGCGCACCCGCTCCTCCCTGGTGCTCCGTTCGTAGACGCGGCGGAAGAGTGCCACATACAGCGGGCGGTAGGCCTGGATGTTAAGCGGATAGATGATGTTGCCGGAGGCTATCGCCAGCAGGTGATAGAACTCGGCTGTGGCCTCGGCCAGTGCCTTGAGATCCTCAGTGGTGGCGATTGTCCCGAGCTGGCCACGCAGTTCGGCCAGGTCTCCAGGGTCGCTGCGGCGCGCGGCCAGCTCGGCCAGATGCCGCTCGATGGTAGTGCGCACCTCATAGATGGAGCTGAGCATAACGGGGTCAAGGTGTCCGTTATTGTACTCGATGACCGCTGTGAGCGTCTCCATGCGACCACGACGCTTATAGTCCACCACAAAGGTGCCTTTGCGCGGGACGACCTCTACAAAGCCGGTGCGCACGAGTTCGCGGATGCCGCCGTTGATGACCGCCCGTGAAACACCCATTCTCTGCGCCAGCTCGCGCTCCGGTGGCAGTTTTACCCCTACGGCAAGCGCTCCGGAGAGTATGTCATCGCGCAACTCGCGTACAAAGAGCTCTTTGAGCGACGGGGCTTCCAGTTTCCTGAAGGGCATGGGTGGTCCAATCTCCTTATAACGCATGGGCAATGTAGGTGCATATACCATATACCAAAAGACGCGCGAACCGTCAATATTAACTTTCTGCCGCCTGTTCCTTGACTTTACGTTGCATTCTTGTTACTCTCTTGCTATGTGGTTTCTGGTATAGCCAACAAAACCTCACCGCTACGGATCCTGAGACGAGGCTGAACAGCATGAGTAAACAGCAACAGCAGCAGGCACAGCGCGAGCAGCGCGGCCCTCACAGACACGGCCATCATGGCCATCAAGACCGGTACGAACAGCAAAACGCTCAAGACAAGCAGGTAAATCAAGGCCCTCACTCCCACCGTGAGCATCATCCCCATCGAGGACATCATCCGCCTCACACCCACTTCGCGCGACACGGCCATCACGCACAACACGCGCAGCAAGACAAACACCCCCGCTTCAAGGATGCCTACGACGTCATCGTGGTGGGGAGCGGTGTGGGCGGCCTGACCGCAGCACTGGAGCTTGCCAACAGCGGCAAGGACGTTCTGGTGCTTGAGCAGCATAACCTCACCGGCGGCTATTCAAGCAGCTTTGTGCGCGGCCGCTACGAGTTTGAGGTGAGCCTGCACGAACTCTGCGAATGCGGCGACGGCACCAACGGCGCGACCTTTGGCGGCGTGCGCACCATCCTCGACAGCGTGGGTGTGTTTGCCGAGTACGTGCGGGTCCCCGATGCCTATCGCGTCATACTCAGCAAATGGGGCGTGGACTTTACCATGCCGTTTGGCATCGAGAACGCCATCGCGGCCATCGAGGCAGTCGATCCGGGTCAGGGGCCCAAAGTGCGCAACCTCTTTGCCCTGTGCGGCGAAATCTATGACGCGCTCATGTATATCCAGAGCTGCGACATGAACCCCAGCCCCCTGGTCATGGCCACAAAGCACAGTTCCTTCCTCCGAACGGCGGCCTACTCGGTTGAGGATGTCTATAACGCCCTGGGCTTCTCACCGCTCACCAAGGATCTCCTGAGCGCCTACTACGGCTACGTGACCCGGCGACTCGATGAGACGAGCTTTACCGTGTGGGCGCTCATGCTCTACCTCTATATCCGCGACGGCGCGCACATCATCAACAAGACCTCGCACGCTCTGGCCATAGACATGGAGATGCGGCTGCGCGAGTTGGGCGCACAGGTGGAGACCAACGTGGCCGTTACGCGACTGCTGGTTGAGGACGGTGCCGTTACAGGGGTCGAGACCAGCCTGGGTGAGCAGATTCGCGCCAAACGGGTGCTCTGCAACCTCTCCCCCAACACGGTCTTTGCCAGGATGATGCCAGCCGGCTCCGTGCCGGAAGAGGCCCTCAGGCTCACGGGAGCACGCACGCTTGGTGCCTCTCCCTTTGGTGTCTACCTGGGGCTCGACGCGCTGCCGGAGGAGATGGGCATTACGAGCTACGAGTTCTTCTTCTCGGAGGACATGAACACCGCGCGCATCTACGAGCTCTCCAAACGCTGGCAGATCTCCACCAAAATCAGTGTGACCTGCCCGGATGTGGCCATCCCCGGCCTTACCGGGCCTGACCGCTGCCAGATGAACTTCACCTGCCTGTACGACCCTGAGGCCATGATCGGCCATACCGGCGCGGGCGGCTATCAGACGAACAAGGAGGAGTTCGCGGACGGGCTCATCGCCATCTTTGAGAGCATCACCGGTGCCCGCATCCGCAGTCATATCGAAGAAATCGAGATTGCCACGCCGGCAACCTATGTGCACTATTCCGGCACACCGTTTGGCAATATCTACGGCTACGAGATGACCGTCCTGGACGGTATCGTACCGCGCACGCTTCGCATACACGACGAACAATACGTACCCGGGCTGGATTTTGTGGGAGGCTTTGGACGGCGTGCCCACGGCTTCTGCTCGTCCATCACCAACGGATACGACACCGCACGCGACACACTCAAGATACTCGGAGGTGAGTAGCATGGCAGTGCAGGAAAAGACCCAAACCCAGGGCCAGGACCAAATCCGGAGCCAGACCCAGACCCGCAGAGCGGCCCCTCAGAGGGCACGAATCAGCATCAACGGCTATTTCAAGGATCTCGGCGGCTGGTTCTCGCTCCTCAAGAAACGCGCGGCATGGATCAATACGGGAGACCCGCACCGAGCGCTTGCTACCGCCGACCCCATCGCGGAGCTGGCAGCGCACCTGCACCCCGGCGTGCTGCGTACGCGCATTGCCGAGGTGCGGCAGGAGACACCCAGTACGCGCAGCTTCCGTCTCGTGCTCGCACCTGAGGAGGCAGCGGCCGGGCGCAGGCTCCCCGCCTTTCACGCGGGACAGTACCTCTCCGTCAAGTTCCTCATAGATGGGCAGGCTACCACGCGTCCCTTTGCCATCTCGTCGGGCCCGGTAGAAGCGCTCGGTGAGAAGGACGACTTGGTAAGGATGCCGCAGACCGAGAAGGACGGCTTTGTGGAGATAACGCTCAAGTACAAGCCCGGCGGCTATGTGAGCGAGTACGTTTGGAGCAATTGGAGAACCGGCAGCGAGGTGCTCCTTGACGCGCCCTTTGGCACCATCTACTACAACGGCATCCGCGATGCCGCCCACGTCATAGGGCTCGCAGGCGGCAGCGGCGTGACCATCTTCCGCTCGATTATCAGGGATATGCTCGAACGCGGGCTCAGGCCCGGCCGGCTCACGGTGCTCTTTGGCTCGCGCAATGCCGCAGACATTCTCTATCGCGAAGAACTCGACAGTCTGGCGGCCGCGAGCAACGGCCGCGTGCGTATCGTCCACGTGCTGAGTGAGCCAGAAGAAGACTGGGAGGGCGAGACGGGCTTTCTGACCGCCGAGCTCATCGCGCGCCTCGTGCCCGACTACGCCCAGGCGAGCTTCTATGTGAGCGGCCCGGCGGCACTCTACGACTTCATCGGGCCCGAGCTGGATAAGCT
>JAIRZP010000196.1 GCA_031267175.1 Coriobacteriales bacterium
TGATGCTGGGGCGCAGCGAGGGCGACCGGCCCCTGCAACCCAGCGTCTTTCTCGACAAGCTGGCAGCCACGGGTGCCATAGTCTGGAGTGAGGGATGGATAATCACAGAAGAAGGGAAGGAGCTACTGGACGCTATCAGAGAGGAGGAGTAAACGGGCACGTCGAGTCATATGAGTCACATGAGTTACACGAGTCGCGGAGAGTTACATGAGTCAACTGAGTCAACTGAGTCAAAAGAGAAGGAAAGGAGTTCGTATGCAAGAAGCAACCTTAACGCGTCGTAGCTTTGTCAAAGCCGCGACCATCGCTGGTGCGGTCCTGGCTGGCGGTTCCGCCCTCACCGGGTGTCTCCAGCAGGGAGCCCAGGACGGAGGCGGAGGCGCACAACCGGTAGGTGGGCGCGTCTTTTATAACTCCATCTGCCACGGTTGTATCCAGGCTTGCCCCTGTAAGGTGTACGTGGAGGACGGCGTGGTCGTCAAGATTGAGGGCCATCCCGATGCTCCCACAAACCAGGGCTCGCTCTGCCTCAAGGGCCTCAATCAAATCCACACCTGCTACAGCCCCCGTCGTGTGCTGTACCCGCTGAGGCGCACGGGCGCTCGCGGGGCAGCAACCGCTGCCTGGGAGCGTATCAGCTGGGACGAGGCCGTGGAGCTGGCCGCAGTAAAAATCGCCGAGACCATCGAGAAGTACGGCACCTATGCGTTCTTTGTTTCGGTGGGCGGCGGCGGTGCCTACAGTTTCATGCAGGCGATGACCACCCCGATGGCGCTGGGTTCTCCCACGGTCTTTGAGCCGGGCTGCGCGCAGTGCTACCTCCCCCGTATCACCGAGGCAGCCTATATGTATGGTGGGGCCGACCAGTCCATTGCCGACTGCGCCGTGCTCGAGCCCTTCAAGGGCCTGGCACCCCTCGAAGAGGCAAAGGGTGTTACGCAGGACACGAAGGTAATCGTGCTCTGGGCAGCCCAGCCTTCCGTCTCGCAGACCGCACAATCCGGTCGCGGCATGGCCGAGCTCAGGGCACGCGGCTGCAAGACCATCGTCGTGGATCCCAACTTCTCGCCGGATGCCGTCAAGGCGACCATCCACCTGCCCGTACGTCCGGGCTCGGATGCCGCGCTCATACTCTCCTGGTATCGCGTCATCCTCGACGAGAAGCTCTACGATGAGGAGTTCACCAAGTTCTTTACCAATATGCCCTTTCTCATCAACCCCGCTACCAAGCTGCCGTGGTTGGCAACCGAGGCCATCGAGGGCTATACGCCTCCGGCCGACATGCCCGAAGACACACCGGTCTATGTGTGTGTGGATGAGAGCACCGGGCAGATAGCGCCGCTGCCCTTTGGCGACCCAGCCACAGTCAAGGCAACGGTTAACCCGCAGGTACTGGCCACGGCCACCGTGGCCGGAGCGGAATCCAAGTCTGCCGGCCAGATCTATCGTGACGAGGCCGAACCCTGGACGCTCGCCAGAGCAGCCGAGTTCTGTTGGGTGCCGGAGGATCGCATCCGCGCGGCCATCGACCTCTACACCGGTGCGGAGGTTGCCGGCATCGCCAACGGCGTGGCCTCCGACATGGAGGAGACCGCTTCGCAGGTGCCCGTGGGGCTGTTGGGCCTGGACATGATAATGGGCTATATCAACAAGCCCGGTGCCACGATGACGCAGAATGGGCCCCTGCCCCCCGAGGGAGAGGCGCCCCGTCCCACGATGTTCTGGAACGGCTTTGGCGGCATGTTTGGCCAGATGTACGGCATCGGCTACGAAGTCGGCGCAACCAAGGAGGCCAACGAGGCACGCATCAAGGCCATAGAGGACGGCTCGAACCCCGAGGCTCCGCCCTTCCAGAATGGCGCTACCCTCTATGCGATGAACCAGCTTCTGCTCGACCGCCTGGGCATGAAGAACCATCGCGGGCTCTACAACTGGTGCCACAGCCACATCCCCTCTGTTCGCGAGGCCATCGAGACGGGCGAGCCCTTCAAGCCGCGCGTCTGGTTTGATATGTCCGGCAACAAGTTTGCCGTACTGGGGAGTGCCGGTGCCTGGTACAACGCCATCATGAACGACGGTCCGGAGTTCATCATCTGCCAGTATCCGATGATCACCTCCTTCCAGATAGAGGTCGCCGATCTCATCTTCCCGCTTGAGGAATGGCTGGAGGCCACCGGTGCCTCTGAGTTCGGTCAGCTCAATTACGGCTTCCCGAGCCCCGGTATCATCCATCTGGGTGAGACGGTGCCCAATTCTGTGCCACCCAAGCGCGTGGTCGATGCGGCCTCCGTCCTGCTCAATGAGAAGCTCGACAGCATCACCTTTGGTGCCACCGGCAAGTCCATGACGGAGATGGGCCTGCAGTTCCCGCTCGGCCTGGGCGTCATGGGCGGCATCAACAGCGAGGAAGAGGTGTGGGCCACACAGATAGCGGCCTACGGCGGAGTCCTCGGCCTGGACGAGGGCGCCACACGCGAGGACTATCTGGAGGCGGCCAAGAACCGCGCCGATGCCTACAACGTCACCCCTCCCGACGAGTACTGGACCTATGGCAAGCACCTGGTCACCGCCAACGACGGCCTGCCCGTGGGCTTTGCCACCGAGAGCCGCAAATGCGAGGTCTACAACACGCTGCACATCAAGCTCAGCCGCACGGGTTGGCCCTACTGCTATCCGCGCGAGCTTGGTCCCATCGACCCGCGTGCGGGCACCTGGGGTGGCGACTACTCGCCCATCTGCAACGTGCCCATCCAGAAGGAGGTGCCCGAGGTAGCCAACGGCGGCGATTTTGTCGGTGCCTACGACCCCGAGTTCCCGCTGGCCATCACCTCCGGACGTGTGTACTACTTCCATCACGGCACGATGCGGCACTCGCCCTTTGCCCGTGAACTCTATCCGGCACCCTTTGTGCGCATCAACCCGGCCACGGCCGCCCAGTACGGCATCGCCGACGGCGACTGGGTCGAGATCTCGTCTCGCCGCACCCAGGGTTCGGACTATGTCAAGGGCACGGGACTCGAGCTTGCCTACTCCGGCACCAAGGAGCAGAACACCAAGACAGCCGAGCCCATCCGCACCATCGCCTACGTGGCCGAGGTCGTTGCTCCCAATGTGCTCTGGATGGAGCGCTTCTGGAACCCCGAGTGCTTCGACTCCTCGCAGAGCAACAAGACCGGCGGCTGGCAGGAATGCAATGTCAACGTCATCACCAACGCGGTGGACTGCAACTTCAACGAGGTCTTTGGCTCCTACACCAACCGCGGCTTTACCGTCAACATCAAGAAGTCAGAGAAGCCCGCAAACGTCTGGATCCAGCCCAAGGAGTTTGAGCCCTTCATGCCCACCACCGCCAACGAGTACGTATCGGATATCGGTGTGGCTATTGATAACAAAGAGCTGCTCACGCCCATCGTCGAATTTGCTGCGACAGAAGGAGGTGCCTGATGCCTAGGAGAACACTCGTTATAGACCTTGACAGGTGCTCGGGTTGCGACAGTTGCGTTGTGGCCTGCAAGTTTGAGAACAATATCGGTCTGGGCAACTACTGGAACCACGTCAAACCCGTTAACCCGGTGGGCGTCCATCCCAACATCGACATGTACTGGGTGCCCCTGCAGTGCCAGCAGTGCGAGAACTCGCCCTGCATAACCGCCTGCCCCACCGGTGCCTCGTATCGGGATACCGACAACAATGTCGTGCTCATCAACAAGGAGGAGTGCATCGGCTGCAAGACCTGCCTGCCGGCGTGTCCGTATTCCTCCCCCGAGGGCAATGTGCGCCCCAGTGTGCGGTGGTTTAATGAGGAGGAGAACGTCACCGAGAAGTGCACGCTCTGTAACCACCTCACCGCCGCCTCCGATGGCGTGGAGAACACCGAGGACACCACCGATCCCGCCCATGCCGTGCCGCCCTGCGTGCACAACTGCTCGTGCGGTGCGCGTTCCTACGGCGATCTGGAAGACCCCGCCTCCAAGGCCAGCCTGGTGCTTGCCCAGGCCGAGGCCGACGGG
>JAIRZP010000144.1 GCA_031267175.1 Coriobacteriales bacterium
TTTTGAATGAAGACCGGTGCCGCTCACATACGTGCTAAAGCCGTGGTCTATGCGAGGGTGCTTCTGGAGGCCGCCCAGGCCTCTGACCAGGTCTTTGCCCTGACGGGAGAGCTTGCCGAGCTTCTGGCAGCGGTGCGCGGTTCCCTCGAACTGCGTAACGCGCTCACAGAGACAACGGTTTCCGAGCAGACCAAGAAGGCCATCATTGCCGAGCTGTTCACGGGCTTTGCACCGGAGCTGCTCACGAGCTTTGAGGTAATGGTCGAACGGGGCGATCTCGCTGTATTGCCGCGTATGTACGAGTCTTATGTAGACCTGGCGGAGGAGGCCCTGGGTGCCACCATCCTCGACGTTACGACGGTCGTGCCGCTTGACGACGAACTACGCGAGCAGATAAGGGGCAAGTATTCTTCGCAGCTGGGCCGTGGCGTGCTGCTCCGAGAGCATATCGACCCCGAGCTTATCGGCGGCATAATCCTTTCGACCCATGGCCGGCGCATCGACGCCAGCGTTTCGTCGCAGTTGGAACATGCTCGCCACATGCTCTCAAAGACCTACTAGAAAGACCCTATCCATGCAAAAACCTGTTACAAGACCTGTTGCACGACAAGAAAGAAGTAAACCTGTAAGAAGTGGCGAGAACATTCGCCGGGAGATAGGTGGGCTCAGAGCACCGCTCGCCCACAGCGGAGGTGAACTATGGCGGAAATAACCGCTGGCAACATCGATGCCGTATTGCGCAGGCAGCTTGACGCCCTCAGTACCAGCGTTGAGTCGCGTGAGGTCGGCACCGTTATTCAGATTGGCGACGGCATTGCGCGTATTGATGGCCTCAAAGGTGCCATGTCGGGTGAGCTTCTGGAGTTTCTGGGCGAGGGCAACAAGCTGGTCTACGGCCTGGCGCAGAACCTCGAAGAGGACGAGGTGGGTGCCGTACTCCTCGGTGACATCACGGTCATCAAGGAGAACGACCAGGTACGTACCACCGGGCATATCGTCGAGGTTCCGAGTGGCAGAGACTTCCTCGGCAGGGTGGTCAACCCGCTCGGCGAGCCCGTTGACGGCAAGGGCCCCATCAAGGCCGAGGGCAGCCGCCCCGTGGAGTTTCGTGCTCCCGGCGTTGTTGAGCGCCAGGGCGTCAACGAGCCGGTGCAGATGGGCATCCTGGCTATTGATTCGATGATTCCCATCGGTCGTGGTCAGCGCGAGCTCATCATCGGCGACCGCCAGACCGGCAAGACAGCCATTGCCATCGACACCATCATCAACTCCAAGGGCAAAGACCTCATCTGCATCTATGTGGCCATCGGACAGAAGGCCTCCACGGTGGCAGATGTGGTGGAGACCCTGGAGCGCTTTGGGGCCATGGAATACACCATAGTGGTGTGTGCCTCGGCCGCGGACAGCGCTCCGTTGCAGTACCTTGCCCCCATGTCCGGTGTGGCCATGGGCGAGTACTTCATCTATAACGGTGCAGACGGCAGGCCCGCCAGCGAGAGCAATCCCGGCAGGCACGTGCTCTGTGTGTACGACGACCTCTCCAAGCAGGCCGTGGCTTATCGGCAGATGAGCCTGACCCTTCGTCGTCCTCCAGGCCGCGAGGCCTATCCGGGCGATGTCTTCTATCTGCACAGCCGCCTGTTGGAGCGTGCCATCAAGCTCTCCGACAAGAATGGTGCCGGATCACTCACCGCGCTTCCGATCATCGAGACCCAGGCAGGCGATATCTCCGCCTATATCCCCACCAATGTCATCTCCATCACCGACGGTCAGATATTCCTGCAGAGCGATCTCTTCTTCCAGGGCCAGCGCCCGGCTGTCAACGTGGGCATCTCCGTTTCTCGCGTGGGAGGCGACGCGCAGATAAAGGCCATGCGACAGGTGGCGGGATCGCTCCGCCTGGACCTGGCTGCCTATCGTGAGCTACAGGCATTCTCTCAGTTTGGCTCCGACCTTGACAAGGCCACACAGGACCAACTCAACCTTGGTGCCCGCATGACCGAACTCCTCAAGCAGGGGCGTTATGTGCCCATGCCGGTTGAAGAGCAGGTCGTAGCCATCTTTGCCGGCAATCAGGGCTTCCTTGACAACCTGCCGCTTGCCAGCGTGTTGCGCTTCAGAGAAGAACTCCTTCAGTTCCTCCGCGCGTCGCATGCAGATGTCCTGCGGGCCATTGCCGCCGAGAAAAGGCTCAGCGATGAGATTATCGGCGAGCTCAAGGCTGCTATTGCCAGCTTCAAAGAGCAGTTCTCGGTTGAGGAGTAGGATCGCTGCGTCATGCCTAATCTCAAGGACATCAAAAAGCGCATCACCTCCGTGGAGAGCACCAAGCAGATTACGCGTACCATGGAGATGGTGGCCACGGCCAAGATACGCAGGGCTACCGACCGCATCGTTGCCGCTACTCCCTACGCCACAGCCATGCTTGAGGTACTCGAAGCGGTGGCCAGCAAGGCCTCCGGCGTGGACTCGCCCCTCCTGCACACCCACGAGCATCTCAAGCGTATCGTGGTCATCTGTGTGGTCTCCGACCGCGGCCTCGCCGGTGGTTTTAACTACAACGTGCTGCGCGCCGCCGACCGCTTCATTCAGGAGAGAGCAGCAGAAGGCATCGCCTGCGATGTCATCGTCTGCGGCAAGAAGGGGCTGCCCTACTTCAAGTATCGCAAGATCTCCGTAGCTCTCTCCTTTCGTGACCAGAGCGCCGACCCCGAGCTGGCCCAGGCGCGTGAGATAGGGAGCTACATCATCGAGGCCTACTCCTCAGGCCACGTGGATCAGGTGGTCGTCTTTTATAATCACGCGAAGAACGTGGCCGACCAGGTGGTGACCGCCGAGCAGATCCTGCCGATTGACGGCTATGTCTTTGCCGAGATAGGCACGGACGAT
>JAIRZP010000243.1 GCA_031267175.1 Coriobacteriales bacterium
GGTGCTCGTGGATGACGAGTATGTCAAGATTACGCTCCAGGCAAAAACAGCGGATGACCTGGGAGACGCCGGCCTTACCCTGATAGTAGAAAACCGCTACAAGCCTCTGACCTCGGTAGGCTATGAGAACTATTGTTACCTTACGCCGGTCATGGGCACTTGGACGGTCAACGGCGTTTTGATGGATCCCAAGACCGAGGGCAAGGTGTATCCCGGAAAATCCGACCTTATCTATCTCTACTTTGACGAACTCGACAGCATCGACCAGCTCGTGGAGGTCAAAGGCGAGTTTGAACTCTATCTCATCTCAGACTGGTGGAACCCCGTAGAGACCTACGAACTCGCCCAGCCGTAAGTGCTCGTAAGTGCTGTAAGCCGTAAGAGCCGTAACAGCCACAGCAGTGCTTCAGTCGATATAGCCGCGCTGGCGCATGCGTTCGGGGCGGGCAAAGCGGGCCATGCCGGTGTTCATGCGATGGCAGCCGAGCTTCTCATAAAAGGCCTCTTTGCCCACGGCAGTAAAGAAGATGACGTTTTGGCCGGGGAGGTCTTCCAGGATGGTCTCAACGATGAAACGCCCGAGGCCCTGCCCGCGCAGCTCCTCAATCACGGCAACATCGTAGAGCGCCGCCTCATAGGCCCCATCGGTAAGAGCCCTGCCGCACCCGATCATCCTCCCCTCCGTGTCGTAGCAGAAGACGACCACCGGGCTGTTATCAAACGCCGTCTTACGCAGCTCGGGTGAATGATCCGCAAGGTTTGCCGCGCTCAGCAGCCGGGCCAACTCAGTGTAGTCCACGTCTTTTGTACTCCGCACAACCGTCATGGTATCCAACATGGTACTGCCTCCTTTGCCTCGTCGTTTCAGAGCTACAGTATAGCGGCAAACTGGCCGTATCGGATAGCTCAGGAGCAGGGCAAACTGGCCGTATCGAACAGCCGCAACCAGAAACCCCGTGGTAGCGTATACTTAACAGAGAAAAGCATCCGCCGGACCAGAAGGAACCAACGAAGAACCTACGCTTCCCCAAGTATTGGAGCAACGATGACAGACAGCACTACCTCTCCCAAAACGTATAAGCATGCGCTCTTGATGTTTTCCAAGCCACCCATACCCGGCCTGGTCAAGACCCGGCTCACCCACGAGCATGGCGGCGTCCTTACTCCTGAGGAGGCGGCAGGGCTGTTTCACTGTGCGCTCTTTGATGTCATGGAACTCTGCATTACCGCGGTGGCGCAGTTGCAGGAAGAAGACGCCGCCGCCCTTGCCGCAGACCCGGGCGCGCCCCGTCATGAGTACCATTTCTTCATCTCCTCAACGCCGGAGAAAAACAGGGATAAGATACGGGAGGTCTTTGAAGAGGCGGGAGAGTGGCCGGTCGAGTTTACCTATATCGTAGACAAGGGGGAGAACTTTGATGTGCACTTTGACAGCGCGTTTGAGCAGATCTGGGAGGAGGGCTTTGACTCCATCCTCAGTGTGGGAGGGGATATTCCTATGCTGCCTCTCTCCCACGTAACCAGCGGATTCCGGTGGCTTCAGTACTTCCTGGAGACCAGCCCCACCGGTGGCTTGGTGCAGGCACCGTGCCAGGAATGCGGCGTGAGCCTCATCGGCTGGACGCATAATGCCAAGATGGATCATCAGGAGGTCTACTACAACATGACTGGCAGACCCGCGCTCGATGCCTATGTGCAAAAATGCACCGATGCGGGCGTGCCGATGGCTTCTCTCACCCCGGTGGCCGACATAGACGACCTGCAGGATCTGGCGCATGCCGTCTCGCTTGCCCGCTCGGCGGAGTACACCCAGCAGTTTCAACCCGACTTCTACGTGCCGAGGCGCTTTCTCAACTGGGTCAACTGGCGTGGAATTCGCGTGGGAACGCCGCCCAACGAAGACCGCGACAGCCGCGAGGGCATAGATGTATGAGTAAGGCAAGCCATCTCCAAAACAGCGCGACGACCCATCCGCAGGCGAGCGATGCAGAGGGATCTCCGAAGGCGACCAGCGCAGCAGGTCCTCTGCATAGCACCCGCTCGCTCTGTCCCACGTGCCTCAGGGCGCTTGCGGCAGATGTCAGTGCCGACGGCCAGGGCAGGGTCTGGATGACGAGAAACTGTCCGGAGCACGGCGAGTTTGCCACGATGATCTGGCCCAGCGCGGAGCATTACCGTTGGATACGTTCACTTGCCTTTCCCAAGGCTCTTCCAAACGAGCGTGCTGTGCGGCCAAGCACCAAGCCGTGCCCCACGGGCTGCGGTATCTGTCAGCGTCATCAGCGCAAGCCCACCCTGGTGGAGATAGAGGTGACCCAACGGTGCAACCTGCGCTGTCCGGTCTGCTTCATGAGTGCTGAGAGCAGCGCCTCCGACCTGCCCCTCAGCAAGGTGCATGCCTTCATCGAGGCCATTGCCCAGACCGCCGGCACCGATACCGGCGTGCAGCTCACCGGCGGAGAACCCACCGTGCGCGAGGACCTCGCCCAGATTGTCTGGCATGTCCGTGCGCGTGGCTTCTGGGGTGTGGAGGTCAATACCAATGGCCTTGTCATAGCCAGGGACGAGGCCTACCTCCAAGACCTCAAGGCCCACGGCCTTACGGGCATCTACCTGCAATTTGACGGGCTCACGAGCGAGGTCTACAAGCAGATCAGGGGAACGGATCTGCTCGGCGTCAAGATGGCCGCCATTGAAAACTGTCGCCGTCAGGGCGTGCAGGTGGTGCTGGCCATGACCATCGTCTCGGGCATCAACGACGACCAGATTGGCAGGGTCATCGCGTTTGCAACAGAAAACAGCGACGTGGTTGCGGGCGTGGCCCTGCAACCCGCCTTTACGAGCGGTCGCTTTGACGCGGAGCGCGCCTGGCCGCTCACCATGGGAGACGTCATCTTCAAGCTGGAAGAGCAGACGGACGGCCTCATCAGGGTGGAGGACATCTGGCCTTTGGGCTGTAGCCATCCGCTCTGCGACACCGGCACCTTTCTCGTCAGGCAGGATGCGCCTGGCTCGGGAGACAGGCAGGAGGCGCAGGGGGAGAAGAACAACCAGGGAGAGCAGGACGCGCGGTACATCCCCGTCACCCGCGACCTCACCCGCGAGGAGTATCTGGAGCTGTACGACCCGGATTCTCCACAGGGCTCGGTGTTTCTGGATGTGGTGGTGCGCAAGGGCCTGAGCTTCAAGGGGGGCGTCTCCGTCATCATCATGAATTACATGGATGCCTGTACCATGGACTTGGAGCGCATGGAAGAGTGCTCAATGTTCGTGACCATGCCGAGCGGCGCCCTCGTCCCGTTTTGCTCCTACCAACTCACCAACTGCGCAGGTCAGCGCGTGTTTCCGCCCTGGAACATCCCCGGCGGAGAGAGCGGCGTGGATTGGGCTAAGGTGGATTGGGAAAAGGCGTGGTGCGGTACAGCGGATTCCAGCAAAATGGATCGAGCTCAGGCAGAGTGCGGCACACCAGATTCGAACAACGTCAATCGGGGTGAAGCCGTATGAATATCGATCAGAGCGCCCAGGGTGCAGGCAACACGCCTGAGGCGGTGAGCTATCGCATTGAGTTTGACGAGCAGGCCTGTACTGGCTGCGGACTCTGCGAGGCGTTCTGTCCGGTGGACGTCATCGCCTTGCAGGAGCAGGATGTGGACGCGACGCTGGACGTAGCGCCTCAGCGGACTACGAACGAGGGCAGCATCGACGCCATCGACAGCACCTCGGATAAGACTCCCGGCAACACACTTCGCAAGAAGCCCGTAGCTGTTGCTCCCGAACTCTGCTGGGGCTGTGAAACCTGTGCGGGCCAGTGTCCCGTGCACGCTATCAAGGTGTTGGCGCAAGGGGGAGGAGATCCCTTCAAGAATCGCGCCGTCGCAGCGCCGCCGCCCGCCGAAGAGCGTACCCGCTACGCTGCGTGGGCCGCGACTCTCAAAGAGGTGCTCGGGCTTCGCTGGGAGCCGGTGGCCATCTCGCTCATCCCCGCCGGCGAGCCATTGCCCGATGTGCCTATTCCCGAAGAGCGCCTCCGCTATTGCCAGAGCCTCATGGCTGCCCGTCGCGGACGCTCTCTCATGATGCCAGCCAACCGGCACGCCTGCCCGGACGGCACCTCCATCCTGGGGCTCACGGCCATGCCCGCCAAACTGGCCTCGGGCGAGCTCTACATCCTCTTCCACAAGCTCAACGACATCGAAGCCGCTCAGCGTATGGTGCACGAGCGCCCCAGCCTGCCCGAACGCAGCATCGATGCCACCGTGGTGTCGCCGCTTGCCCAGGCCGCCGCTACGCCGCAGGTCATCGCCGTGGCGTGTCTGCCCGAGCAGGCTATGTGGCTCTTGATGAGCTCGTCGTACTACAGCGGGCACCGGCACACCCTGCACGCCTCGGGCTACAACGCCCAGTGTGTGGAGACAACGCTGCTGCCGCTCACCACGGGAGAGATCAACGTCAGCTTTGGCTGCTACGGCTGCCGGGCCTCAAGCGATGTGAGCGATGACCTCATGTTCGTGGGCATTCCGCTGCAACTGATGGAAACCACCATCAAGGGCCTGAGAGAGTTGGGTAAGAAGGCCATAGGTCAGTCCCGCGCCAAGATATATCTGCCTCCTATGGCATAAGGCAGAGGGCAGGGAGAGCTGCGATGAAAGGCTGGTACGCGTTGCCTAGAGGATCCTGTGTTGTCGCAGCTACAATGCCGTCGCTGTGTATGGCTGCGGCTGGCTGTACGCATGTGTCCGGTAAAGGGAGTTGGCTCTGAATACTCCGATAAGCATACGCAGACCCTGGGAGAGCGACCTACCCTCTCTTAAGGCCCTCTTTGCCGAGGATGCCATGCCGTTGCCCGCAAAGAAGCAGCTCATGCGTGGCCTGGTAGCGGCGAGTGCGTCTGACGGGCCGGTGGGTTATATCCGCATCTTGCAGGTCAAGGATGAGAAGAACCCCCGAGGCAGTGGCAACTACGTGTATCCGGTCATCGTGGCGCGTGCGTGGCAGGGGCGTGGCATAGGGCGAGCACTCATTGAGGCAGTCCATGATAAATACGGCGAGCTCAAACTGGTTGCCTGCGCGGCCTCGCGCGGCTTCTACCCTCGGTGTGGCTTTGAGCCACTCCCGTGGGAAGAGGTTGCGAGCCAGATTGCCCGTGACTGCGAGCAGTGTCCCGACCTGCAAAGCTGCGAGCCTCAGGCGTTTGGTCTGCGGTAAGCCCCTTATGTCATTGCGAGCCCGCGCAGCGGGCGCGGCAATCCAGTCCTTCTCAGTTATTCAATCCGATGAATCACCAATCCACTCCGCGGCTTTGGTTCAAACCAGGTGGACTTAGGCGGCATGAGCCTGCCTTCATCAGCCACGGCAAACAGCTCGGGGAGGGAGCAGGGGTAGAGGGCAAAGGCCACGCCGCCGGTGACGTCCGCTCGCCTGGCAAGCTCTGCGAGGCCTCGAGCACCGCCCACATAGGCTATGCGGGGATCCGAGCGAGGATCTGTTACCTGCAGAAGGGGAGCGAGGATCGTGCTGTGCAGCAGTGCCACGTCCAAGCCGTCCACGATATCTGCCGGGCGCTCGCTCTCACGTACACTGAGCCGATACCACGTACCCCCAACATACAGACCAAACTCGCCACGTCGCGTGGGCCGGTACGGCTCTGTGCCCTGTTCCTCAACATCCATGACCTCTGCCACAGACGCTAGCAATGCTTCTGGCTGTAGCCCGGCACAATCCGAGATAACGCGGTTGTAGTCAAGCACCTGCAACTCATCGCTGCCAAACAGTGCCACGAGAAAATAATCGGCTTCTCCTGTACCCGCTCTTCCAGCGGTGTGTGTTCCCTCGGTGTCTTTCTCCCCTGTATCGGTTTGAGTAGTGCCTGGGCCGTCCGTATCAGTGGCTTCACCCGTGGCTTCCCCAGTGTGTGCCTCTTCAGCTTCGGTCTTCCCCACAGCTGCCAGTGCATACAGTTCGGCCACCTCTGCGGCGGCAGCGGCGCGATGATGCCCGTCGGCGATGTACAGCGTGGGAATCGCGGCCAGGAGTGAGCGGATTTGCTGGACGGTGTCCGTCTCGTTCACACGCCAGAGCTCATGGTGCACGCCATCAGGAGCCGTAAAGTCGTAGAGTGGCTCCGCCGAGTCTGTCCAGCCCTTGAGCAGGACATCCAACTCCCGCACGCTGGGATAGGTGAGCAGCACCGGGCCGGTGTGAGCCTCGAGCGCCCGTATGTGTTCGACACGGTCCTGCTGCTTGTGTGAACGGGTATTCTCATGACGCTTGATAACGCCACGCTCGTAGTTTGCCACGCTGGCACAGGCCACAAGACCAGTCTGGGCATGCGCGCCCTGGGTGAGCCGATAGATGAAGTAGGCAGGCACAGGCGGCTCACCGGGCCCCTGGTCGGGCATGAGAATGCCCTGCTCATACCACGTATCCAGCTCAGTACGTGCGCGCTCGTAAACCCGTGCGTCATACTCGCCTACGCTGGTGTCAAAAAGCGCCGCCGGTTTGTCGATGTGCAGAAAGCTGAGGGGGTGAGCCGCAACCTCCCGGGTTGCCTCTGCGCGTGAGAAGGTGTCATAAGGGGCGGCAGCCACCTCGGCGGCAACATCCGGCCGGG
>JAIRZP010000017.1 GCA_031267175.1 Coriobacteriales bacterium
AGGCGGCCCAGGCGAAGTACCTCAGAGTTGACCGTGACCAGATGCTCAAAATCTGCGGGCATGACGCCATCGATCATCGCCTCGAGGTTGGCCTGCATGGCCATGAGTGGTGTGCGCAGTTCGTGGGCCACATCCACGGTTATCTGACGCTCGTACTCGGCGTTGCGTTGAATGGTGTCTGCCATCTCGTCGAGCGTTGAACCGAGCTGTCCCATCTCGTCATAGCCCGTAAAGCCGGTGCGCGCGGAGTAATCTCCCCGTTTTATCTCGTTCACCATGTCGATGATCTTTGCAATGGGCACGGTAATACCCCGGGCAGAAAAGAGCCCGAACACCGTGGCGGGAATAACCGCGAGCACGGCAGCTATGACCAGGCCGACATACGACTCGGGAGCCAGCATGGTGCCCTCGGCCACGGTTATGACGATCTGGACAGCGGCCAGAATAGCAGCGGTGACGAGCGCTACCATCGCAAAGGTCACCACCAGGCGCGTCGTGGTGGAGAAACGATGAATACCGTAACTCTCTACCTCCGGTACAGGCTTGTTTGCTGTATCGTCAACCATGGGGTGAGTCGTCGGAAGCCCCCAGCTCGAAACGATACCCAATGCCGTGCACGGTAAAGAGCCATTTGGGATTCTTGGGGTCTTCACCCAACTTGGCCCGCAGGTTCTTGATATGGCTGTCTATGCTTCGCTCATAGCCTTCAAAGTCGTAGCCCAACACCTTGCGCACCAACTCGCTTCGGGTAAAGACGCGTCCCGGTTGTTTTGCCAAAGTAACAAGCAACTTATACTCACTGGCAGTCATGTCTATCTGGGAACCCTTTTCAAAGACCTTATGCCCGCTCACGTCAATGACGATATCGCCCAGATCAATACTTTGGCTCTCCTCACTGCTGCCTGCCCTGCGGAGCAGCGCCCGCACCCGGGCCACAAGTTCTCGCGGGGAGAAGGGCTTGACGAGATAATCGTCGGCTCCCAGCTCAAGACCCACGACCTTGTCCTCAACGGTCCCCTTCGCGGTCAGTACGATGATGGGCACTGTTGAGGTCTCGCGAATCTTATTGCATACCTCCTCGCCGGAGAGCCGTGGCAACATAAGATCCAGAACAATAAGGTCAAACTCCTCCCGCCCAAATCTTTCCAAGGCAATGACACCGTCCTCAGCGGGAGTCACAGAATACTTCTCGTGCTCCAGATAGGCCTGAACAGCATCACGGATAGACTTCTCATCCTCTACAAGGAGGATATTCTTGCCTTCTTCAGTCATAACTTTCTCCTTGCTTATCCGCCCGTTGCAGCTTCTTGCCCGGCGCTCTCTAAAACAAGGGTTGAGGTGCAAAAGAGCGCCAACAGAATGTCTGGTGATATTGTAGCACGTTGTGGCAGAGGAGAGACGGAGCTGAATTGGGCGTTTGACCGATGAGAAGATATGTGACAGAATGTAGTAATGTTGCTACATTTTTGCACCGCAAGTACGTATCGTAGAGGAAGATGAGGTGGCTTTCATGACAGCCATGACTGCTCGAGAGTTTAACCAACACACGGGAAAGGCTAAGTATCTGGCACGCGACGAGCCCGTGTTCATCACCGAGCGCGGCACCATCAGATACGTTTTGCTCAACTTTGACGAATATCGAGGCCTCACAAAGCCTCCGAAGACGCTCAACGATTCCTTCGCAATGGATGAAAACGATTATTTTGACTATGAGTTTTCTCGCATGGAAGGAAGCTTCAGAGAGATCGATCTCAGATGACCGGCTATCTGCTCGACACAAACATAGTAAGCGAACTCCGCAAACCGCCCTCGCGGCGCAGTGCGGAGCTCAACACCTGGGCAAAAAGCCTCAACGAGCAGCAAGCATATCTGAGTGTCATCACCGTGGCAGAAGTAGAACGCGGAGTGCTTTTATTAGAGCGGAAGGATCCCAGGCAGGCAGAGGTTTTGCGCGCATGGTTTGAGTCTGTCATCCTCAAAGTGTACGCCGAGCGCATCATTCCTCTGGACATCGCCGTTGCCCGCCGCGCCGCTGCCCTCCAGGTGCCTGACCCTCATCCCTTTGCCGATGCCCTCATCGCGGCTACGGCAATTGAGCACGGCCTTGTCCTTGTGACCCGTAATGTGAAGGACTTCCGAGGCACCGGAGTGGATTTTATCAATCCCTGGGAGGCTTTGAGCTAGCGCAGAGGGACAAAAAGATGGCTCTTACGCCTCCGAGTCTATGAGCTTCAGGAGTTCTTCGCGGGAGTTAATGCCCAGCTTTGCGTAGATATGCCGGACGTGCGTGCGAATCGTGTTCTCGGACACGTAGAGCTCCCTCGCAATGTAGACCTGCCCATAGCCACGTGCGAGGTAGAGAAAGACCTCGCGCTCCCTCGCACTGAGGCCGGCGCTGCCTGCCAGCTGGTCGCAACGACGTTGCAGAAAGTGCTCCAGTGCCTCTTTCATGCGCTCGCGGCTCGCGCCCTGGGGCTTCTCCCGCAAGGCAACGTCCACCACCATTAATACCAGGAATATCGCGAGCAACACGAGACAGAGTACCTGGCCGTTGGTGCCGATGAGATGGATGGCATACAGGCCGGCCAGCATGCACAGGGCAAAGAGGGCAAAGCCCAAGGTGAATATGACCCAGGGCCGCTCGCCGAGCGTGCGCACGCCTGCGGCAAGTGAGGTCCAGACCGCCAGCGCCACGAGAACAAAGCAGCACTGGGAGAGAAGCCCCGTAATCCTCGTGAGATCCACGGGCTCAAAGTTGATGAGGGGCACCACCAGCAGAATGGCAATAGCCACCGGCATCACGACATCATTATAGATATGCAGGCTGAAATGTCGCGGGCGGAAGAAAAGGGCGGCTATCACCAGGAGGGCGGCGAGGACGGGGGCGGCCAGAGCGCTCGAAAGGAACTCAAGCAGCTCTGTTGACGTATTTGCTTCAGCAGCAAAGGGATCCCATACCAGGCCAATGATAAAAGCCGAGATAGCACCGCTCACCAGGGGCTTCCAGAGCATCAGGACTATCTTTTTAAGGGGAACAGCTGCCTTGGAGTTGGTAGACGGAAGCGCGCCGTCGTGAGCGCTGGCTTTGGCTTTGGCGGGCGCACGCATCAGATGCCTGAGCACAAAGGCCGCCGCCACCATCAACACACCGGCATAGAGCAGCGGAACGTCACGCACCAGGGGCAGAATGGCAGCGCAATACAAAAGCGCCGCAAGGATCAGGGAGAGCGCCGCGTGAAAGAGCGAGCTCTCGGGCAGTTCCCGGGCATAGCACACAGCCCAGCCGAGAAG
>JAIRZP010000024.1 GCA_031267175.1 Coriobacteriales bacterium
GGATCCAAAACCGTGGATTCAGGGACCGGTATCTCAAAGAACCGGGAACTCAGGATTGGAATGGCTACGATGGCAACAAGAAGAAGACTTGGCTCGGCAAAAAAGCGTCTCGTTCTGGCACTGCTCGCGGGTGTCGCTTCGGCGCTGCTCATGTTCCTCTACGCAGGCAGCCTCGAGGCGAGCGCAAGCTCGGCACAGAACGCTGCCATAGACGAGTATGGCGGCACCCGGACCGAGGTTCTGGTCGCCACGCGCGACCTTCTGGCGGGCGAGGAACTCAATGCAGAGAATACGGCGATGATGCCGTGGCTCTCGGGCCTGCTGCCCCAGGGCGCAATAACCAATCCGGAGGAGGCCTACTCCCTCACCCTGTCGTTGCCGGTGTGGGCAAACGAGCCGATCCTCGCGGTCAAGCTGGGCAGCGGAGAAGAACTCATCAAGGTACCCGACGGCCTCGTTGCGGTGAGCATCCCTCTCAGTGATGACATGGCGGTGGGTGGTTCGCTGCTCCCAGGGAGTTCGGTGGACCTCTACGCCATAGGGACGAGCCAGGTGAGTCTCGTGCTTGCCGACGCCCTCGTGCTGGAGGCCTCCAATGGCGTAGGGATCGGACAGGGTGACGACGCAAAACAGGCGGGCATCGTACTCGGCGGCAGTTCGCGAGCCGCGCTGAAGTGGGTGACGCTTGCCGTGAGGGACGAGACGGTGGCTGAGCTGCTCAGCGCCGCGCGCGACAATACACTGAGTCTGGTGCTCCCAGGACAGAACGCCGGAGCTGCGCTGAGGCAGTACGCGAGTGGCGAGCCCGAGGCCGAAGGCACCAGCGCTGATGGAGCTACGACCAGCGGAGCCAGCGCAAGCACCGAAGGAGCCACAGCCAACACCGAAGGAGCCACCTCCGGTGCGGCTAACGGAGCCATTGCTAACACCGATGGTTCCGTCTCCCGTGCGACCAGCGGAAGCAGCACCACGGGCGAGGAAGGACGGGAATGATGCTGACAGGTGAGCAGAGCAAAAAAGGTGGCGAGATAGTGGCCTACGGATTCTGCGCCGAGGAGGACCGTCAGACCGGAGTACTGCACAACCGGTTCATCCAACTGTTTACGACGGCAACCGATGCGCGCAGGGCACTCGCCTGTGCCATGCCCGATGTGCAGGTACTCATCTGCGACCGCCACTCCGAGGTCTCGCCGCTTAATCTTGCCGCTGCCCTCCATAAGGACAGTCCGCTGAGGGACATATACCTTGAAAAGACCGATCCGCAGAGCCTCTTTGTCTCGCGGGTAGAGGCGGCCGGTGCGCGCGGCGTGGTAAGCAAGAGAGAAACAGAACGGCTCTTGGGCCTGGCAACAGCAGGCAGCGCGCCTCGGCAGGAACAGGGAGATATCGGCAGCGGGCCCGGGAATCCAGAAGGAGAGCAGGCCTTCAGAGCAGGAATCGGCACAGTGTATCAGGCGGAGAATCAAGCCCCTGCATCCGCGACAGCCCGATCAAGTGAGACGAACAGGCCTGCTCTCCTTGCGCCCGCAGCCTCACCCGAGGACCTCGCCTGGCTGGAGTACGTCCTTGAGCTGGATGATATTGATGGATTCTCCGCGGTTGTTGGCGCAGGGCCGGCTCTGGCAGAAAAACCTCGTATAACCTTGAATCCTGTGCAGCGTGAGCTGCCTGCGCCCAAGCCGGTACCGGTAGCAGCACCGGAGCCAGAGGGCAAGGGGGTCGTCGCGGCTTTTATCTCGGGGCGTGGGGGCGTGGGCAAGTCAAGCCTGACCGTGCTCACCGCCATAGAGCTCTGGCTCGCCGGATCCCGTGTAGCCATGCTGGACATGGATCTGCAATTTGGCGATGTGGGCGTGCTTGCGGGCAATGAGGCACCGAGCCGTATCCAACGCCTCGGCATTGAGCAACTCTGCAACAACCGCATGAAGCTCCCCACGTCCGAGGGCTCCCTGCTGCTCGTCGAGGCCCCCAGGAACCCGGAACTGGCCGAAGAGCTCGTGCATCAGATCCCCGAGCTGCTTGCCGCGCTCAGGCGTGTGGCAGACATCGTACTCATCAACACCGGCTGTTTGTGGAACGAGGCGGCGGCAGTCCTGGCCTCAAGCGCCGACCGGTTGATAATCTGCATGGATCAGCGGGCCACCTCGGTCTCAGCGGCACGGCAGGTCGTGGAGCTCTGCGTTCGCCTGCAGATACCCTCAACCCGGCTCTGCTATCTGCTCAACCGCTGTGCCCGAAACGCCCCCATTACCGACATCGATGCCTCACTTGCCATGGGCGGCGTAACCATACTGACCATTGCGGAGGGAGGCATGGACGTTGATGAACTGCTCAGTCTGGGATGCCCCTGTGAGCTGCTTTCCGCGCAGGCGCCACTGCGCCAATCCATACAGAAACTCGGGGCCTGCCTGCTGGGCCAGCCGGGCGATGCGCCAGCAAAGAGCGGAGGTCAGAGACGATGAGCCTCCGGAGTTATATTGAGCGCGCCCAGCCGGGGCAGAGCGTAGACTCGGCCACTGTTGATAACCGAAAGCTGTCCCTCGCCCTGCGTGAGGCGCTGTTCTGTCGTCTGTCGAGCGAGCGCATAGCCGAGCTGCTTCTCACAGACGCCTCGCGTGCCCGCCTTGAG
>JAIRZP010000086.1 GCA_031267175.1 Coriobacteriales bacterium
CATGCCCATGGTTGCACCCAGAGCGGTAGCCGGCATGATCTCCGGAGCTATCGGACGCGATGCCGCGCCGGCCAGGGCCATGCCCAGGCCGGAGATTGCGATGAAGGCAACGAGGATAACCATGTTGCCGGCTCCAATAAAGGCAAAGAAGGAACCTGCCAGAATGCAGAAGAACGAGAAGACCACGAAGGGTTTACGCCGTTTGACGCGATCGGTAACGAATCCAAGGATTGGCATCAAGACCAGGGCGATGGCAGTGAGGATGGAGGTAACCGTGGAGGCCATCTGCGGATCCATGCCCCAGGCCTCACCAAGGTATTGATTGTAGAAGGAGTTGATGCAGCCGAGGATGATGAGATTCCAGCAACCAAAAGAAACGCCAAGCAGCCAGATGTTCCTGTTCTTGAGCACCTTCAGGCATTCAAGGGGCGAGGCGGTGATCGTCACTTCCTCCTCAGCATTGGCGCTTGGAAGTCGGTAGATCAGCAGGAAGAGGATAAAGGCAATCGCACAGCAGATTGCGCAGAGCCACCAAAGGCTTTTCCAGCCCAGGGCGGCACCTATGGCCGGCCCGATGTTGAACATGATGACGGTACCAACCGGAAACCAGGTTGCCCATACGCCCAGAGGCAGGCCGCGTTTATCGGCATCAAACCAGACCGTAATGGCAGCCGGGGCAGAGACACCCAACAGGCCTATCCCGAATCCCTCAATGAAGCGACCGACGAACAGAACCGCCAGGGAGTCAAAGAGCGCTCCCAAGAGACTTCCGATACAGAGGCAGGCAACGGCGAGGAGCGTAGTGCCCTTAAGACCGATTTTGCGGACGATAAAGACGGTTGGAAACGCCAGGAGGACTCCGATGATTGAGATGGAACTCATGAGCCAGCCAAAGGTCACGGGATCCATGCCAAAGGCAGGTATCACTGCGTCGGCTACTGGTGGTATCTTAAACTGATTCATCGGTGCCATGAAACTGGCAAAGTAGGTCACCGCCACAATCAGCCAGGCGTAACCCGAATTCTTCCGCAATTTCTCCATGATTCCTCTCCTTTTGTTGAGACAGTCACAAGCGCTGAAGCGCATAGAACACATGCCTCTGAGTTTGACAGGAGGGTAACGTATGGCAATTGGCTCAGATAATTAAACTGGTCTTTTGGGTACCGCAGGAAGTATGAATCATGTGCCAGAAGGGATAATACTCAGAGTATGCAGAGCCTGACCCAAACTGGTTTCCGGCGTTTTTGCAGATACACGGCTCTGAGGGAGCATTGTGCCCCTCACTGTCTTCGCATCTGCTTCTCTACCAAATCGATGAGTTCCTGCTGCGAGTGAACCTCCAGTTTTTGATAGATGCGATAGATATGGGCTTTGACCGTGTGTTCGCTCACTATGAGTTCACGGGCAATTGATGAGGCATTACGACCCTTGGCAAGATAGGCAAAGATCTCGCTCTGTCGCTTGCTCAAGCCCATTTGTTCGCAGATAGAGCTGATCGAGCGCTTCCACCGCCCCTGCGGCAGATCCTGCTTGCGGCTGAGATGCAGTATCGTGTTGTCATTCGTGTGTGGGCGTCCCTGCCACGCAAGCGAGAGGATGAGCAGTATGGCGGTTATGGCAATGCTCCAGGGGAAGAGATCGCTCTCATAACTCGAGTCAATGAGCATGAAACAACCTACAGCCCAGCCAAGCATGATTCCCAACGAAACGACCGTCATGCTCACCAGGAGCACGATGAGCCCGTCTTTCTGCTCCTCATTGATGAACTCGGAGAGGACAATCATATAGATTCCCTGGAAGAGGACAAAGCAAAAGGCAGTGATGGAAAGCGAGGCAATGATCCACCACGAATCCAGGAGAAGGGAAACAACGAGTGCTATGGTCATGAGGACGATCAAGGTCCACTGTATGTGCTCGGTATTCAGTTTGCCCTGTTGCGCAAGCAATAAGAGAAGCAGGATCGGCCCGGGCAGACACAGTGCTATGCCGGTAATCCACGAGAATTCTCCCGTTATGTCTACGGCTTTGGAAATCGCGATATTGAGCGAAAGGCCAAACACCACGCCATAGGAAAGCCAGTTGGGTATGACGTTGACCCAGCCGCGCTTTACCTTTGAAAGCGGTCGTTGCTCCGTATTTTGCAGAGAGTGTGCAACATGCTCCGAATGATTGGCAAGGTAGAAGCAGGCGGCACTTAATGCGGGGAACAGCGCCAGAAAGAGCATATTCAGAGGATAGTGGATGGTGCTTAAGGGCAGGTAGAAAAGAGCGCCCAGTATCAGGGAGGCTGCGAGATGATAATAGCGTTTGGGCGGGTTGTCGCTGGTTCCCAGAAAGAGGATCTGATTCATGGTAAAGAAGCTCACGGAAAGCCCGGCCAGCATCCAGCACGCCAATCCCAACCCATAGAAAGAGATGCCATCGCGGATACTCACGGTGCTCAATGCGATAAGTGCAACGGGGATGATTGAAGCAAAGATGAAGAGGAAGATACGCACGGGCCGCTTTATGAGCTGTCTGTTGAGCAGGATGAGGAGAATGTAGCCCGTAGCGATGCCCACGAGGCCAGCAAGCCTGAAGAGAGGCTCAATACGCAGCAGGGGATCCAGAGGCAATATCACAATACCGCTGAAAAACACCGCAAAGTACCATGCCCAGGACAGCGCTGTGCCCACTATGCCACAAAGCTCTTGCCCTGAGATCACTGATATGGGGCTGGCAAAATCCTCGGTTCGATCCAGCTTTGTGTCAAGGCTGCTTGGGGTGTTAACAGATTTGAGTACATGATTCGACATGCCACCAACATATCTCTTCGGCCTGACAGTCTGTGACCATGATACCAGATTTCCCTGGCAGATAACGATGATTTGGAAATTGCCTCGCCCACAGGTGCACAGGGGGGACAGCAGCCCATCCCTCCTGTCCCAATACTTCAGATAAAGACATGCCTAATCTTTTCAGCCTACAAGTCTTGTCGTGTTTCTGGCGAGCATAAACACTCAAGTGGCGCAGCTCATCATCTTTAGTGTTTTTGGCCGATTGTCCACAATGCCTGACTGGCGCAAGATAACAGCGGCAAGGAAAAGCGTGCCACAAGATAAGGTACGTCAGTTCATGAGGCAAGGTAATGGTAAGGATATCCAGAGAGGAATGTCCAGAAAGGAAGCAGCTATTCGGGCAAACAGAAACCCGATGGCTCAAAGAGAGGTGATTACCCATGGAGTTACATGAAGTTCGTGAAGGGTATACAGAGATTGTTCGCGACAAACCCTTTCAATGGGAAGAAGACGGGCTTGACGTCACCCGCACCGTGGCTTGGTCCGGACCGGGCTGTCACGAGGGTTGCGGTGTGCTCATTTACACCGACAAGGACGGCAAGCTGGTCAAGGTAGAGGGTGACACGGAGCATCCGTTTAATGACGGCAGGCTCTGTGTGCGGTGCCTCGACCTGCCTGAGGTCGTCTATCACGAGCAACGGCTCAAGTATCCAATGAAGCGGGCGCGCAAGGACAGAGGCAGGGAGGCGTTTGAGCGTATTACCTGGGATGAGGCCTTTGATCTGGTTGCCGAGGGCTTTGATCGGATACGCAGAGAACACGGTGCTGAATCGGTGGTCTTTGTGGATGGCACCGCCCGGGACTCCACACTCTGGCTCACTCGCCTCGCCTGGTCGTTTGGAAGCCCCAACTACGCCTTTCATATGGGTGGGATGAGTTGCTTTGGGCCTCGCGTGGCCGGCTGCTTTGCCACGACCGGCGCCTTTTGGCTGGGAGACGTTGCGCAACAGTTTCCCGAGAGGTCTGACGACCCGCGCTATGAGATACCTGAGTATATCGTGCTCTGGGGCTGTAACCCGGTGGTTTCCAATACTGACGG
>JAIRZP010000161.1 GCA_031267175.1 Coriobacteriales bacterium
AAGGTCGAAGAAGTAGTCTCCGAGCCATGAGGTCACAAAGGGAAACAAGGTAAGGCTGAGGAGAAAGAAGTTGTTTGCCCAGAGCACCTTGCCCGTGACAATGCGTATCGGTTCAAGCAGATAATGATGGTTGATCCAGTAGATAGCCAGCATCAGGAAGCTGACGATGTAGATTCCCAGACGGTGCCATTCTTGAAAGAGATCGCCAAAATCGCCCGACGCTGGTTCGTGCAACCCTAAGACGAGGATGGTGATGATGATGGCTATGACGGCATCGGTAAACGATTCAAGTCTGCCTTTTGACACGATGCGCTCCTTTGAATCGCCTTGAGCTCGGGGCCTTGCTCGAGCCCGGCAGTGGAGAAGCCAGGCGGAAGGGAGGCAAGAGGCGGGGAGGGCGACTTCAGCCACCACCACCGTGCGAAGGGCCTCCCTCCCGTACTTCTCGCCTGTCAGCTTTTTGGCAGCTCCTGGCTGATGACAAAGAAGTTCCTCCAGGGATCCTCATCATCCAGCCGTGCCAGGGCAGTCTGCAGGGTGATGCCATCCGGGGCGATGAAGTCAAGCTCGTCCCACGCAATCGGCAGGGATACGGTGGCGCGCTCCCGGGCCCTGAGCGAATAGGGACATACGGCAGTGGCTCCCCTGACATTGCGTTCCCAATCGATATAGATGCGACCGTGACGGGCATTCTTTCGGCTGCTGTTGGTATAGCGCTCGGGCCATCGGGCCTCCATGCGCTCTGCCATTTTCTTTGCAAAGCTCTGGAGTGTCTCCCAACTGGCCTGGGGCCTGAGGGGCACGACCAGATGATAGCCCTTGCCGCCGGTGGTCTTGAGGTAGGAGCGTAGTGCAAGGTCGTCCAGGCAGGTTTTGAGGTCTTTGACGCCCTGTCTCACCTGAACAAGCTCCATGCCGGGGTCAGGGTCAAAATCAAAGACCAGCAGGTCGGGCTGCTCCAGGGTGTTGATGTGGCTCCCCCAGATATGAAACTCAAGCGTGTACATCTGCACCTCAGAAAGGAGCCCGGTAACATCCTTGACGTATACATACGTTCCGGTCGCGCCACTCGCTTCCCGCACGGACAGGATGCCTGTTCCCTCCTCGGCATTGGTGGCGTGCTTTCTGAAGAAGCAGAGGACTCCGATACCGTCCGGGCAACGGAAGGTGGCCAGCAGCCGGTCTTGAAGGTAGGGCAGCATGCGCGGGGAGATTGCGGAATAGTATTCGGCAACGGCTCCCTTGGTGATGTCTGAGTCGGTCAGGTCCGACTGCGGATACAGGACTCTGTCCGGCTTGGAAATCGACACGCCCTGTACGAGGAACGCCTCGGGAGGGGTTTGCGTGTCTGCGGCATGTTGAACTCTCTTAACCATGGCTACTCCACTTATACGAGTGTAGGTGCTCTCTGTCGGGCGCCACCCAGCGCAGCAGACAGGACTTATTGTCTGAGTATACACGGGTACACGTCGCTGAGACGCTGGAGAGCGGGCCCAGCCGAGTGAGTGGGCGGATTAACCGTGCCAAGCTGCGTTTATCGCCGTTGTTCAGCTGCCACAGCCCCTGCCGTTGCTCGCTTTCTCATGTTAACGCGCTGAGGGCGCGGTTACGGCAGCTTTGCGTGCTCAGTGCTCAATTCGGGTGAGGCTCTCAGCTGGTTGCGCGATGGCCTGCGCGCGGTGGCTCAGCGCCTTCTTCAGACGCAGCACGGTGTACGACACAAACAGCAGCGTATACACGACCAGGTTAAGGGTAATGGTCTCCGCGCCGGAGAGAGCGGAGGGAAGCAGCACGACGATGAGGTGCACATAGATAAGCAGGAAGAAGGGGTAGGCGAGGAGTTGGACGCGCTTCCAGGACTGAGGGCTCATCCGCTTGCGGATTGCCACGAAGGACGTGACCGTCAACACAACGAGCAGGATAACGAGCAGGCACGAAACGCCCAGAGAGAAGGCCAGGTTGGGGTTGAGTTGCCCCGGACCTCCTGCCACCTTGGGCAGGAACACCGTCATATAGGCGATGATATGCCCGGAGGCAAAGATGCTCCCGAGTATGGAAAGCTCCCGGCGGAGCGGATACAACAGGGCGCGCAGCCTTGACGTATCGGAGAGCACGCCCACAAACATGACCAGCGTGAACAGGGCGAGCGCAATGGTGCAGCGTTGGAAGGGCAGGAGCACATACCGCCACAGAAACACCGAGGCACCATACAAGACGGCATACAGGTAGAAGGCCGTCAAAGCGAGGGCAAGCGCATAAAACAGCACCGGAAAGCGTTTGATGGGCTTGTTCAGCAATCCTGCCACAAGGCCGGTACACACGAGGGTGATCAAAAAACTCATAGCTTTCTCCTTAGGTTCTGGGTCCTCATCCGCTAACGCAGCTTGTCAAACGTTCAATCATCCAGTCTTTTGCCTATTCGTCCTGTCGGGCGTCATTGCATACTTTCTCTCATGTATCAACACGCCCTTTGCTCTCATACTTGCTTCCGCGCCCTAGTGCCGCATCGTCTCGTCTATCTCATCCAGCCGCACGAGGAGGTCCTGCCGTTTGTGGATATTGAGCTTAACCTAGAGGCGCTTGCTATGGGTCCTGATGGTATTTTCGCTCACTATGAGGGTCTTGGCAATATGGGCAACGCTGTTGCCGCGAGCGAGCAGTTCCATGACCTCGGTCTCCCGAGCCGTGAGGCGGTACTGCTTTGCCAGCAGCAGACACAGTTTGGAGACGCGGTCGCGGAAGTGCCTGTCCGTGTGCGTTGCCTCCGGTGTCGCAACTTCTGGAGAAGCCACAGTCTCCGTGGCAAGCTCCGCACAAGCAACAGGAGGCAAGGCGACAGGGCTCTGCTCCAGCGCAAGAAACTCAACGCCACCAGCCCGGGAGTAATCCAGCTCGGCAACGGCACTCCCCCTGAGATGTCCGCGCACGAGGTAGAGCGTCATGGCCAGAAACCACACCGAGAAGAGTGCGATGAGGCTCAGCTCCGCAAAACCGGGCTCAACGGCCGGAGCGCTCAGGTTGCCCATCAAGAAGCCCAGACTCTGCAGCATGAAACTTATCACGCCAAAGAAGCTGTAGATGAAGAAGGGATTGATGCCGTAGTCGCGCGAGGTCTGGGCGCACTGGATCATCATAATCATGCTCGCAAAGATAAAGAACATGTACATGAGGCCTGCGAACAGCCTGAGCCCAAAGCCCTCCAGAAAGGGAAGGATGAGGAAGCTCGTGACGATGAGAGGGAATATCGTGCGGAACGAAAGCACCGTGTTCAAGGTGAAGGTGTAGCGCATCC
>JAIRZP010000187.1 GCA_031267175.1 Coriobacteriales bacterium
GCCGCCCTGGCTATACAGCTGGTTGCCCAGATGTCCCAGGGCCATGGTGGCACCAAAGGCCGTGATGCCGTGCACCAGCCAAGCCACCGGCATGAACCGGTGCAGGACCACACGGGTAAGCGCGCGCATCCCAAAGGCTGAGGCCACCACCAGTGCCACATCCGCCAGACGTTCGCGTGTAAGCGGCACCTCGTTGATAACCGCAATCTGGTACAGGAGCTTGCATTGATTGAGCGTGAGCACGGGAAGATCAGCCCCTGGCAGGAAGAACACGGCCGCGAGCACCGCGTTTTCAAGGGAGGTCTGTCGGGTGAAGTCCCGGGCAATGGCCTTGCGCATAAAGACGAATGCGGCGCCGAGGCTCAGGCGCAACTCCGAAAGATGCGCCACACACCAAAGTGCCAGATCGTGCTCAAGGGCCTCCTCGGGCTTGTTAACGTCCACCTCCACGATAGTCCGGGCAATGTCGAGGGCATCCTCCTCCGCTACCGTGGCTACCACCGACGCAGCGTCCTCAGAGAGGACCACACAGTGTGCGCCGGACCACAGGGCTGTCTCTGTAATGCGCCTGAGGCAGGGGGAGCTTCCGGCCACCACGATGGTGAGGCTCGCATCCTTGTTGATCTGAGGCATGGTGTCGCTGAAACTGGAGATGGAGAGCTCTGCCGTGCCCGGCTGCACCTGCAGTACCTTGCGGCAGAGCGTTATCAGCCGGCTGCTGGCACTCGTGTCCACGAGCACCTCAATGCTGAGGTCAGACTCAGACTCGCTCTCAAAGAGCTTGCCAGCCTTTGTGAGGGTGTTGATGTTTATGGGTATCTTGGGTTGTGCCATGCTGTTCACTCCTCTGTGGTATGCAGTGCTTCTTTGCCGCGCTCCTCTGCGTGGTGGCAAGGGTACACGACGCGGTCTCTGGTCTGCCTTGCTGACGCACTCATCTGGGTGACGAAGGCGTGCAAAACCTGTACCTCCTATTGTACCCTGCGCGCACTCTGAGACACAGCAGATTTTACCGGATTGCGATGTGCCCACACAGAAAGTATCAGGCCGAGCGACATGAAATTGACGAGCATGAAGGAGGATCCATAGCTCATAAAGGGCAGCGGGATACCCGTGATAGGCATTAAACCGCAGGTCATGCCGATATTCTCGAGTATCTGAAATATCCACATCCCCAGTATTCCTGTAACGACAAGCGTGCCATAGAGGTCGTAGGAGGTAAAGGCCACACGCAATACCAAAAACAGCAGCGCCGCGTATAAAACAATGAGAAGGAGGGAGCCAAGAAAGCCAAACTCCTCGGCCAGCACACAGAAGATGAAGTCGGTGGGGGCCTCGGGGAGGAATCCCAGGGCGCTCTGGGTGGCATTGCCCAGACCCTTGCCGGACAGGCCGCCGGAGCCGATGGCTATCTGTGCCTGTTTGAGGTTATAGCCCGCGCCCCCGGGGTCAAGGCTCGAATCCAAAAAGACGAGGAGGCGATTCTTCTGGTAATCCTTGAGCAGCACATCGCTGCCAAAGGCCGTGTCCAACAGGCCGTCGAGGGTCAAGGCCAGAATAGCGAGGGCAACAATTACCACCACGGTGGCGATAAGCCAGCGCCTGTTGGCCCCTCCCGCAAACAGGGCTACCATGCCAATGACAAAGAGCACCATGCCGGTTCCGAGGTCTGGCTGCAGCATGATGCAGAGTATCGGCACCATCAAGAGCGCAAAGCACTTGAGGTATTCCAGGCCGGAATCCAGCCGCCCCTTGTAGCGCGCGATAAGCGAGGCCGCAAAGAGGATGTAACAGATCTTGGCTATCTCTCCCGGTTGAATCTGCTGGCCAAAGATAGTTATCCAGCTGCGCGCGCCGTTGATGGTGACCCCGATAACGGGCAGCAGGGGCATGAGCATCAAGATGATGCACAGCCCAAAGAGCACAGAGGTAAAGGCAGAGAGCCTGCTGTAGTCCACACGCCAGAGCACCAGCATCAACACGAGGCCCACACCCACGCCCATCAGTTGCCGGTTGAAGCTGTAGTCGCTGGACTCCGACGTGGCCGACCACACCACCAACAGGCCATAGCCAATGACGATGAGGGCTACCACCAGGAGGGGATAATTGAGGGAACGAAAGACATCGCCAAGGCCCAGACGGCTGGTAGAGCCCGGCCGGCTGCTGGGAGAGGATTGCATTTTGGGAGCAACTGCCATTAGTGCTCCATTAAGTCTAAAACTACCATTATCTGCTTGCTCCTTTTCCACATTGCTGCGTTGTCCTCAGTCGCATTACCGCCAGTAGGGCTCCTTCGTCCGCCTTGCACTGCGAAAAATGAGCGGCGCAGCTAACGGCAGTTTTAGACTTAACGAAGCACTATCGTTCATTCCTGTTCTGCCAGATGGTTATCTCGCCCGCGTCCACGCCGTACAGGCGCGCAAAGCACTGGATGACGCCGTTCATGGCCACGAGTGAGCCGCTGCCTCCCTGCTCTATGAGGCAGAGCGCACAGTACTGGGGGTCATCGGCCGGCGCAAAGCCCACGAACCAGGAGAAGTCGTCCTTGCCGGCCACTTCTGCCGTACCCGTCTTGCCGGCCACTTCCACCGGCAGAGGGCCAAAGCCTCCCTCACGGGCAACGACGCGCTTGAGGCCATCCAGGACCCGGTCGTGATGCGCCTGCTCGTACTTGGGCTGCATCTCGACACTTTTGGCGGTATAGCTCACCACGGCGTCGCCCTCGGAGTCAATGACATGGCTGAAAACATGCGGCGTCACGGCCTTCTTGCGGGCAAAGGTGGCGTAGCCGTTGCAGAGCTGGAGCGGGGTCACGAGGATGTCGCCCTGGCCGATGCACATATTGGTCATGTCACCGGGCTGCCACATGGCCTCTTCGGGGGTGTCGGAGAAGGCATCCTTTTTCCAGGTGGCATCGGGGATACGACCCTCTGCCTCACCCGGCATATCCACGCCGGTAGGAGAGCCAAAGTTCCAGGTGGCAACATAGTCCTGAAAGGGATTGGGCCTCTCGGTCTCCACGGGTATCTCCCCCTCCAGCGCCCTCCACTGCTCATAAAAGGCCGCGCCCACCGAATAGAAGAAGATGTCACAGGATTGGTTGATGGACTCCTCCAGGCCCATGGTGCCGTGGCCGCCGGGATAGATCCAGCAGCGCTGGCCCCAGTCCTCGCCGTAATCATCCCAGTAGCCATCGCAGTAGAAGGTCGTGTCGTCGTTGATCATGCCACCGGTGAGGCCGGCGAGCGAGGTAAAGAGCTTGAAGGTGGAGGCCGCCGGGTACTGTCCGCTCACGACACGGTTGGTGAGGGGATAGCCGCTCTCCTCGGTGTTGAGTTCCTCCCACAGCTCGGTGGAAATGCCCCGGGAGAGGTCGGCGGGATAGAAGGTGGGATAGCTCGAGGCCGCGAGTATGCCGCCGTCCTTCACGTCCATGCAGAGGATGACGCCGGCGTTGCAGTTGACGTTCTCGCCGTCGCCGCGCACCATGGTGATGATGTCTCTGAGGATGGTGTCCGTCTCGCGTTGCAGGCTCGCGTCGATGGTCAGCACCACGTCATTACCGCTCTCTGGTGGTGCCTCTGAGATAAGCTCGGTGGGATTGCCCGCGGCATCCACCTTATAGGTGCGGGTGCCGTGCATGCCCTGCAGGATGTGCTCAAAGGTGGACTCGGCACCTTCTATGCCGATGCTGTCTCCGCTTTGATAGGGAATAGGCTCCTCGCCGGTCTGACTGGCAAGAAAGTCCTCGGTAACGGGACCGGTATAGCCGAGAACGTGCGCGCCAAGCGAGCCGTAAGGGTAATAGCGCACGGTGCGCGACTCCACGTTGACGTCGGGAAACAGCGAGGGATGCTCACGGATATAAGCCACCGCCTCCATGGGCACATCGCTCGCGATGGTGTGGTCACTTTGCACACCCTCCGAGTCGTCGAGAAGGTTGCGGCGGATAATCCCGAGGGGAACGCCCAGTACCAGGGAGAGGCGGTGTACGAGGGCCGTGTCCTCTGCCAGGCTGCGCTTACCGGTAACGGTGATGGAGGGGCGGTTGCCCACGAGTTCGTTGCCGTTTCTGTCGAGGATACGGCCGCGATTGGCTGGCACGCTCACCTCCGAGGTCATATTCTCGCTTGAGAGCCTGACGTATTCCTCGTGTCCGAGTACCTGCAGGCTCCAGAGCTTGACAGAAAGCGTGCCAAAGATGGCAGCAATCAGTACCCCAAAGGCGTAGAAGCGCCCCCTCCCCTGCCTGGCCGGGCGGTCTTTGAGGCTCCCGGAGCCACGCAGCTGTTCCCCATCCGTTACCCTGTCCTTGTCGGCACGGACGAGGCTGGGCGCGTAGATGCCCCTGTTCTTTTTTCGGCGGCTCCTGAGCAGATAGCGCAGCACAAAAAAGCCTCCGATAAGCAGCGCAAAGAGGGAGAGTGCGATACCAGCTGCCAGCGCATAGGTATTCATCACAGATGCAGCTTCCGGGTAAGCGAGCGCCCGGTGCCACCGCCCGAGCGGAAGGAGGTATCCCCTACGACAGCGTTATAGATAAGCATGAGAATCAGTCCGATAATCGCGTCATAGGCGATGGCAGGCAGCACGCGCTGGACGAGTGAGAGCAGAAACTCCGGATTGGCTCCCACTATCGCATAGATGACGCTGATGAGGAACTCACCGGCGATAAGCGCCGCGAGCAGGATTATCATGTCCACGACGATGCCGCCGGTAAATACGCCCTTGTTGAGCGAGCTTACCGCATAGGCCAGGATGGTGAGCACCAGGGCCAGGGCTCCCAGGGGCCCGAGCGAACAGAAATCAAGCACAAGCCCCAGGGCAAAGCCCATGACCAGCGAGCGCACCGGGCCGTTATGCATGGCTGTGATGATGACGACAACGAGCACGAAGTTGGGCACGACGCCAAAGAGGGTTATCACCGGTGCGAGCACCAGCTGTAAGACCAGGGCGATAACCGCACTGACGATGACAACGCCTACCGGGGGCTGCTGGGCTGTTTCCATTACTCGCCACCGCCCGTATCGGCCGGCGTGCCAGACGGGGCAGAGGAGTTTTCGTTGGCATTCTCGTCTGCTGCTGAGTCGTCGCTGGCGCTGGTGGTGCTGGTATCGGTGCCTCCCGTGGCCGTAGTAGTGGTGCTGGCCGCGGCGCTGGGCGTTACCTCGGACTGCCTGCCGGTGAGCACCAGAACCTCCTCATAGTATTTGACCCGGGCGGTGGGCTTGACCACCACGGTCTGGTACACATCGGAAGGTGAGGAGCTTACTGAGGTGATCTCACCGATGACGATGCCCTTGGGATACACCCCGCCGGCACCCGAGGTAACCACGACATCGCCCGGCACCACATCAATGTCGAGACTGAGGTAGTTGAGGTAGAGCAGGCGCTCGATGGAGCCGGTGAGCACTCCCTCAGAGCGGTTGGCCTGCAGGAATACGGCCACACCGGAGTTGGGGTCGGTGAGCAGGCGCACCTGCGCGGTAAAGCGACCCACGGACTCTATCTGGCCGATGAGACCATTAGGGCTCATCACCGGCATGCCCACGGCCAATCCATCCTCGGTGCCCTTGTCAATGGTGATGGTCTGGTTCCAGGAATCTATCGACTTCTTGAGAATATGGGCCGCTGTGGACTCCAGGTTGTAGGCGTCTGAGAGCTCCAACAGCTCCGCAAGGCGCTCGTTTTCGAGGCGATACTCCTCAAGCCGCATGACCATGCTGGACAAGGCATCGTTTTGCGCCTGGAGCTCACTCAGCGTGGCATCGCTGGCCGTAGCGTCGCCTACGGCGGCACCCAGCGCGTCTACGGGCTGGCCGAGAAAGGAGCTCGCCCGGTCAAAGGGCAGGATAACGGTGGCAAGCGCACTGCGGGCGCTGTGCAAAAAACCATTGGCCTCGGCTCCCGTGCCCCCCTCATACGACCACAGGGTTATGAGGCCCAGTGAGACAAAACTCAAAACAATGGCGAGGACTCCACCGGTTATCCTCTTCGGTGTTTGCTTGGGAAGCGCCAAAAGCACGCAACCTTTCTTAAGACAGGGTTAACGTTGCGTATAGGAACGGTTCAGTGCCTGCGGATTTTCCAGGGCCATGGCGCAGCCCACCACCACATTGGTAAAGGCCGTAGGGCTCACATACACGGGAACATCGAGGTTATTGGTGAGGAAGCGATCCATCTCCTTGAGCAG
>JAIRZP010000031.1 GCA_031267175.1 Coriobacteriales bacterium
AGGCACCGCCTGCCAGCGTGTGCGCATGGCTGCCACCAGCGAGCGAGAAGGCGATGCGGGTGTAGAAGTCCGGCGCGTCATAGCGGAGCAGCACCATGTCGCGCTCCGCCTTGGTTATGACGACAGAGCGTATCTGGCGGCCACTGCCTTTGGTGTCGAGTATCTGGCCGTCGATACACAGCAGGGGATGCTGGTCGTCGTGCGGCCTTGCACTGAGCCTGATAACGTCACGGGGAGCGGAGACGAGTGCCGGAGCATTAAAGCCCAGCGCGGAGATAGGCACGATGCAGAGCCCCTGGTTGTCCGGCGTGAGTACCGGGCCGCCTGCCGTGAGCGAATACGCGGTGGAACCCGTGGCGGTGGCCACGATGACCCCGTCGCCCCGGGGAGAGGGCAGCGGATGCTCGTTGACAGAAATATCCACGAGGATTATCTTGCCGATGTCGCTGCGGCCGAGAACCACCTCATTGAGGGCCGTATAGCTCGCCTGGTGCCCATCGCTGAAGCTCAGCTCTGCCTTGAGCATCACCCGTGGGTCCTCGTGCAGACTGCCTGACAGAAAAGCCTCGAGCGCCGGGCGCAGTGCCTCAGACCTGGCCCCCGAAAGAAAGCCGAGATGGCCAAAGTTCACGCCCAGCAGCGGAACCTCGGCACCGTAGGCCAGCCGGGCAGCCCGTAGTATGGTTCCGTCCCCACCGAGGGCACAGACCAGCGAAAGGTCGGCAGGCGTGCCCACCATGGGGGGCAGGGAGTGCGAGTCTACGCGCAGCAGATTGGTATCAACCGCTATCGACTCGATGCCGCGCGTGGCCAACCACTCTGAGCAGGCACGCTGTTGCTCGCCTGCGGCGGGCAGTCTTGGATGTACGCAAAAAGCTATTCGCATGGGAACTCCGGCCTCGTCAGACTGAAAGCGCCTCGTGTGCGAGGCGCACGGTTTCTTCAGTGTCAATGGTAGCACGTGCGCCGTCTTTTGCGGCCCAGATCCAAAACTCAATATTCCCTTTGGGGCCGGGGAGGCAGGAAAAACTCAGCGCCTGGGCCACGAGACCCTGGTTCTGGTAGGCCTGCAGCACCATTTCGAGGGCCTGCACATGCAAATCCAAACTGCGCACCACCCCACGCTTAACCAGCGCTTTCGGCAATTCAAACTGCGGCTTAACCAGGGTAATGGCACTGCCCTGCTCCCTCAGCAGCTGAGCAAGCTCAGGCGCGAGCCGTGCCAGGGAGGTAAAGCTCAGATCGGCAACCAGGAGGTCAAAGGGAGCACCGAGCGCTTCTGGGTCTGCCTTGGCGATAGGCGTGCGCTCAAACAGGGTCACGCGACTGTCGTTCCGGAGTCCCCAGTCAAACTGGCCATAGCCCACATCCACCGCAGTCACGCTTTGGGCACCGGCCTTGAGCAGGCAGTCGGTAAAGCCGCCGCTTGACGCCCCCACGTCAATGCAGCATTGGTCGCCAACGTCAAAGGAGAAATCCTTGAGCGCCCCCTCAAGCTTCAGCCCTCCGCGAGAGACATAGGGCTTGCCCCGAAGGAGTTCGACCGGTGCGTCGCACGTAGTCAGGGCTCCCGCCTGCGTAAGCCTCTCGCCGTTGACGCGCACCTGACCAGCAAGAATGAACCGCTCCGCCTGCGCCCTCGTCTCGACCAGACCACGGCGTACCAGCAGATCCCGGAGCTGTTCCTTGGCGAGGCTCATTGAGCGGCAACGGCGTCATGCGTACGGGCAGAGCTTAAGGCAAACCGGCCGAAAGATGGTGTGCAATAATTAATCATCGCTTCTCTAAAGTCTGGGCTATGCGCGTGGCAATATCTGGAGCTGTGAGGCCCAGATCCTGGAGCAGGGTTTCCTGACTGCCGTGCTCGATAAAGGCGTCCGGCAATCCAAAGGTCAGAACTCGCGGAAAGCGCTGCTGCCGGGCCAGCTCTTCCAGCACCGCCGAGCCAAAGCCCCCCTCAAGGCTGCCGTTTTCCAGCGTGGCGACAAGCCCCGTGCTGCAGGCCTTGCGCACCGCCTCACTGTCGAGAGGCTTGACCCAGAGCATGTCATAGACCGTTGCCTCCAGGCCCTGCTCGCAGAGCAGCTCGGCGCACTCCAGAGCCACGGGAACCAGAGAGCCAAGGGCCAGCAGTGCGAGATCTTTGCCAGAACGCAGCCGGTTGGCCCTTCCTATCGGGAGAAGGGAAGTATGGATGCCCGCGACAGAGCGCTCAGCAGACGCGGACGTGTCAGCATCAGGGGAGACTGCGGCAGCGGCGGCATCCTTTACCTGAGTTGAGCAGTCCTCCCCAGCAGTTGCATCGCCGCGCGTTGTGCAGGGTTCGGCCTCTACAGGCGTTGCCCCACGCGGATACCGGATGGCCACCGGCCCGTCGCTCACACTGAGCGCCGTGTGCAGGGCCAGCCGCAGATCCCGTGCCGTATACGGCGCGATGATGCGCATATTGGGGATGCTCCGCAGGTAGACCAGATCAAAGGCACCCTGATGGGTGGCGCCGTCCTCCCCTACCAGTCCTGCCCGATCCACACAAAAGACCACCGGCAGCTTCTGCAAGGCCACGTCCATGGCAATCTGGTCGTAGGCGCGCTGCAAAAACGTGGAATAGATGGCCACCACCGGTTTTTTGCCCCCGAGGGCCAGACCGGCAGCCTGGGCAACCGCGTGTTCTTCCGCAATGCCCACGTCAAGGAACCGCTCGGGATAGCGCTGCTTGAACTCCTGGAGTCCCGTGCCCCTGGTCATCCCGGCGGTGAGTGCTATGATGTCCTCGTTCTGGTCGGCCTCCGCTACGAGTGCCGCGCCCAGGACTTCTGTGTAGCTCGGAGTAGCGCCTGCTCCATTTGTGGGCGCTCCGGTCCTGGGGTCAAAGCGACCAATGCCGTGGTACAGCTCGGGGCGGGCTTCTGCCGGCGCATAGCCACGGCCTTTCTGGGTCACCGCGTGAATCAGCACCGGGCCGTCAAACTGCCGGGCGGCTCTGAGCGCTTCTTCCAGACTGCCGATGTTATGCCCGTCTATGGGCCCGAAATACTTGATGTCCATGTCCTCAAAGAACATACCGGGTACCACGAGCTTCTTTACGGAGCCCTTGGCGGCCTCGCCCGCATTGACGAGGGCGCGGCCGACCCGTCCGGTGCGGCCGAGGCCCTCCTCAACCGTGTCTCGCGCGAGGGTGTAGGAGCGGCTCATGCGGGCCTTGCCCAGATACAGCGAGAGCGCACCAACATTTCTGGAGATGCTCATCTCATTGTCGTTGAGCACGATGCACAGGTTCCTGTGGTCATGTCCGATCTGGTTGAGCGCCTCAAAGGCCATGCCGCCAGACAGACTGGCGTCGCCGATGAGGGCAACGATTTCTTCAAAACCGCCATTGAGGTCGCGCGCCACGGCCAGGCCGCAGGCGATGGACAGCGAGTCCGAGGCATGTCCCGAGTCGTGGACGTCGTAGAGACTCTCCTCCCTTTTGGGAAAGCCGCCAATGCCGCCCTTCTGGCGCAGGGTCTCAAAGCTGGTGTTGCGGCCCGTGAGCAGCTTGTGCGCGTAGGATTGGTGACCCACGTCAAAGACCAGGCGGTCAAAGGAAAAGTCAAAGACCCGGTGCAGGGCGATGATCGTTTCAACGGCACCAAGCGATGAGGCGAGGTGCCCGCCGGTGTCGGAGGTTACCGCAACCATCCGCTCGCGAAGTTGGGCGGCCAGAACAAGCAACTCGTCCGGACTGAGCGCCCTGAGGTCGTCTGGCCTCTCAATGCTTTGTAACAGGTCCAGACTCATTCAGAAACGGTGCCGCTGATTGCAAGCTCGGGGTGCTCGGCGGCAGACTCCCTCTCTTCGGCCGTAAAGTCTGTCTGTTCCAGTTTTTCCACGCAGCGGGTGCCGATGGCGAGGGCCTCATCGTACAGGTCGAGGCTCTTCTCAAGCGGCACCTCCTTGCTTCGTATCTGGAGGACTATCTCTTCCAAGCGCTCTTTTTGCTTTGTGTAGGATTGTGTGTTGTGTGCTGCCATGTAAGCCTCCTTACTCTGTATTGGCCTGCTGCCGGGCAGGGGCCGCCGCTGCGTGCGCATTGCTGCCCTGCCTGCCGCCGCCCTGCGTGCCGCCGCCGCGCGCGCGCTCTGGCGGCGCGCTCTCGCCTCGTGTTGTGCTGCCGCGCGCGATATTGCCCAGCACACCGTTAACAAAGCTGCCGGAACCGTCTTCTCCGCCAAACTCCCGGGCCAACTCTATGGCCTCGTTGATGGACACGCCTACCGGCACGCTGTCCTCAAAACGCATCTCATAGACCGCGAGACGCAGAATACAGCGGTCTACCAGCGGCATCCTGTCCAAGGCCCAGTTGTTTGAGGAGCTGGCCAGGCAGCTATCGACTTCGTCGAGATGCTTATCCAAGCCCTGGATAAGCACACGCGCGTAGGGAGGCAGCACACCGATTTCTTCGATGAAGGAACTGGTATCCAGCACCTCGGGGAGCGATTGCCCGCGTATCTGGGCCTGGTACAGCAATTGTACCGCCTTGCGGCGGGCAAGGGTACGGTCATAATGAACGCCCTTGGTCCTGGATGCCTCTTTGGTCGTATGCATACAGCCCTGCGGTCAGACCTTGAAGATGATGCCATCTACCGTGATGTCAACGCGGTCAATATCGATGCAGGCCTGCGTGAGCAGCGCATCGGATACGGCTGCGCGCACGTTGGCGGCAACCTCCTGCAGCTTGTAGCCGTAGTACAGCTTGAGGTGCAGATCCACGGTAAGCTTGCCGTCGTCCTCCAGAATCAACACGCCGCCGCCGCTGGGCCTTTTTGTGAGGATGCCGAGGAGGCCGGAAGAGGCCGGAGCAGCCTTTGAGCCTATCTGGGCCACGCCGTCTACCTGCGCTACTGCCAGGGCAACGATGCTCTCCGCAACGCCGGGCGCGATGATGACTTCTTGTTCGTCCGTCAATTTCATAGATACTTCTCCAGAAAGTCCGTGCGGGCCTCTCCCTTGACAAAAGCCTCGATATCGAGCAGCTTCTGGTGAAAGCCCACGGTGGTTTTGATGCCCTCGATGCGCAGCTCCGCCAGAGCACGGCGCGCGCGCGCGAGAGCCTCCGAACGTGTTGCTCCCCATACTATCAGTTTAGCGACGAGGGAGTCGTAATGAGGGGGCACCGTATAGCCCACATACAGGTGAGAGTCTACCCTCACTCCGGGGCCGCCGGGCCACTCCAGGGCGGTGATCGTACCGGGCGAAGGCATGAAGCTCTTCTCAAAATCCTCGGCATTGATGCGCATCTCAATGGCATGCCCCTGCGGGGAGAAGGGCGCACGGTCGAGAAAACTGATGGGCTCACCGGCGGCAATGCCAATCTGCTCCTTGACCAGGTCGGTGAGGGTTATCTGCTCGGTTACGGGATGCTCCACCTGGATGCGCGTATTCATCTCCATAAAGTAAAAGTTGCCTTCCTCGTCGAGAAGGAACTCTACCGTGCCGGCGTTGACGTATCCCGTTGCCCGTACCGCCGCCAGTGCGGCCTCGCCCATCTGTTCGCGCAGCTCGGGCGACAGCGCGGGAGACGGGGCCTCTTCAAGCAGCTTTTGATGGCGGCGTTGGATGGAACAGTCGCGCTCCCAGAGATGCAGCGCGTTGCCGTGGGTATCGGCCAGCACCTGTATCTCTATATGCCGGGGACGCGCCACGAGCTTTTCGAGATAGACGTCGCCGTTGCCAAAGGAGGCCAGGGCCTCCGAGCGAGCGGAGTTAAAGGCTGCCTCAAGCTCACCGGGTGAGAAGACCTCGCGCATGCCTCGTCCGCCACCGCCGGCGCTGGCCTTGATGAGCACGGGGTATCCCACGAGATTGGCAAAGCTCACCGCCTCGTCCAGGTTGTGTATCGTGCCCGCGGAACCGGGAATGGTGGGGACACCGCATTGCTGCATGGTCTGACGGGCCGCGCTCTTATCGCCCATCAACTCGATAACCTCGGGGGTCGGACCTATCCAGGCAAGCCCGTTGTGTATAACGGCACGGGCAAACTCCGCGTTTTCCGCCAAAAAGCCGTAACCGGCGTGCAGGGCGTCAGCGCCCCGGGAGACAGCCGCCGCAAGTACCGCGGGCATGCTCAGGTAGGACTGCGCCGAGGGAGGCGGGCCTATCTTGACGGCCTCGTCGGCCTCTCTCACCGCCAGGGTAGTGGCATCGACCTCAGAATACACCACAAGGCTCTGCACGCCCATCTCTCTGAGGGCACGCACGATGCGAAGGGCGATCTCGCCACGATTGGCTATGAGGACTTTCTTGAACAAGGGATACTCCTTCTCACCCTGGTTGGGAGCACGTGCCACGGGAGTGCGGCGCGTCTTCAGTCTACCGGTGTCAGGTTGCCGGTGGCGTTTGTCATGGGCTGGTCGGTGGTGGGCTCCAGGTAAAAAAGCACCGTGTCCCATTCGACGGGCGTGGCATTTTCCACGCACACCTCGCGTATGGTCCCCATCTGGTCGGCCGCTATTTCATTCATGAGTTTCATGGCCTCGACGATACAGAGCACCTGGCCGGTGAGGACCTCGCTGCCCACCTCCACAAAGGGAGGCTGGTCCGGTGCCGGTGCCGCGTAGTAGGTGCCGACCATGGGCGACCGCACCGCTATCCAGTGGAGCGGCCGGTTGCCGTGAGACGCGGTGGTGGCGGTACTGGCAGCGTCAGCCGTGGCCGGGCCGGTATTCTCCCCTCCGGGAACCTGCGTCTGAACCTGGGGAGCGGCGCCGTCGGGCATTCCTGTAGCGCGCACGGTGACCTTGCTGCCTGCCTCCTCCACGGTTACCTCACCAATACCGGTTTCCTGCACGGTCTGGATAAGCTCTCGTATCTGTGCTATGTCCACAGTCTCTACCTCCTTGATGGCATTGGATTCTTCTCTCAGCATCCACGGTATCTTCTCCGATGTGCGGTGCTTGGAGAGATAGGTACGGGCCTCATTGGGAAACAGCGCCCACATCAAAACGTCTTCTTCGCTGTGGGCCAGGTCTCCGGCTTCTTCGGCCACCTCCGCGTAGGTCGTTGTGGCCAGGCTCGAGGGAGGCACATCGCTCGCGAGTGGTTCCAGCTTGCCCAGCACCCTGGCAACCACATCCTTGTTGAGCGGCCCGGGAGCCTTGCCGTAGTAGCCGGCTATATAGTCCTTCATCTCGGTGGAGATGACGCTCCAACGCTTGCCGGTGAGCACGTTGAACACCGCCTGTGTGCCCACTATCTGGCTCATGGGCGTCACCAGCGGGGGATAGCCTACCTCGGCACGAACGCGCGGTATCTCCTCCATGACGTCGGGCAGACGGTCGGTGGCCTTCTGTATCTCGAGCTGGCTTACGAGGTTGCTCATCATGCCGCCGGGAACCTGATGGTTGTAGACCTGCATATGGATGAGTGAGGATATGCCGCGCTTATAGTGGCCGCGCTTGCGGACGCCCTCCCAATACTCGGAGATCTCAAAGAGCAGGTCAAGGTCCAGGCCGGTGTCGTAGCCGCTCTCTTTGAGGGCGGCAACAATCATCTCAACGGCCGGCTGTGAGTTGCCAAAGGCCAAAGGCGCACTGGCGGTATCGACGATGGCCGCGCCCGCCTCGGCAGCCTTGATATAGTTGGCCGGTGCCATGCCGCCCACGTAGTGACAGTGCACATGCACGGGGAGCCCCACCTCTTCGCGCAGCGCCCTGACCATCCGCTCGGTGCGATACGGCGTGAGCATGCCCGCCATATCCTTGATGCAGATGGAATCGGCGCCCAGCTCCTTGAACTTGAGGGAATACTCGATGTAGCTGTCCAGCGTGTGCACCGGGCTCATCGTATAGGAGAGTGCGCCCTCAAGGTGCGCGCCCGTCTCAACAACGGCACGGGAACAGTCCTCCACGTTGCGGATGTCGTTGAGGGCATCAAAGATGCGGAACACGTCGATGCCGTTGCGGTGTGAGGCCTTGATGAAATGGTCAACGATCTCGCGTGAGTAATGATGGTAGCCTACGAGGTTCTGGCCTCGCACCAACATGGAGAGCGGGGTATTGGGACAGTGCTTCTTGATGGCGCGCAGGCGCTCCCACGGATTCTCATCCAAGAAGCGCAGGCAGGTATCAAAGGTGGCACCGCCCCAGGCCTCAATGGCCCAGTAGCCCACCTCGTCCATTTTGGAGAGAATGGGCAGCATGTCGCCGATATTCATACGCGTGGCCCAGAGGCTCTGGTGGGCGTCGCGTATGGTCGTGTCCATTATATAGAGAGTTCTCATAACACCTCCCTGGAGGGTTGCAGATAAAAACATTGTAACAACTGGGTCAAGAAATGGAACAAAGTGTAGCAGCGCGGTTACCGCAAGTACTCTGTGAGAAGTGACCTTGTGGAGTGGTCGTTACACCCGCGTGATATAGCGAGCGTCACGCGTGTCGATTTTGAGCACGTCGCCGTTGTTGACAAACATCGGAACCTGCACCACCGCGCCGGTTTCCATCGTAGCTGCCTTGGTACCGCCTTGCACGGTGTCGCCCTTAAAGCCGGGTTCCGTCTCGGTTACCTCCAGTTCTACGAACATCGGCGGCTCCACGCCTACGAGTTCCTCCCCCGCGTATTGCAGGGTGACGGCATCGTTTTCCTTGAGCCATTTGGCGGCCTCGCCTACGGCATCTGCCGGGAGCGCAATCTGGCTGTAGTCGCCGTTGTCCATGAAATGATAGTCCTCGCCGTCGGTGTAGAGGTACTGCATCTCCTTGGACTCCATACGTATCTCCTCAAACTTCTCGCCACTGCGAAAGGTGAGGTCGTTGACCCTGCCGGTGCGAATGTCGCGGATCTTGGTGCGCACAAAAGCGCCGCCCTTGCCAGGCTTGACATGTTGGAACTCGATAATCACGCTGGGCTTGTCTTTGATTATGAGGGCCATGCCATTTCTGAAGTCTGCCGTTGAGATTGTCACGCTGTGCTCCCTTGCGTCATCTGAGGAACTGTTGGCCAGGGAGATCTCCCTGGTTTTCTGTCGAACCAGCTATTATAGCAATTCTTTGAGGGGTGCGCTTCCTGCCTTTGATAGGGCCCTTCCTGCGCTTCGCGTTTTGTGAGGCCTTTGCCTGCCTTTGGGCTGTCCTGCGCGTGGTACACTTCTGTTCTTGGTTTTTGACAACAGGTCACTTGGGGGTTTGTCATCCTCACTGAGTGTTGTCGGCGATTTTTGTGAGGTGCTTTGTCATGATGTCACAGCAACAGCGCGGTCCGCAGGGTCAATACGAGCCCCCTGAACATCGAGGACCTGATGGACAATACGGCCCCCCTGAACATCGAGGACCTGATGGTCACCCGGGGCCACAGGAACACCCTGGGCCGCATGGACACCCTGGGCCGCATGGGCCGCATGGACACCATGGGCCGCATGGGCAGAGGCCACACCAGCATCCCCACAGACCGCATCCGCAGGGAATGCACGTCAGAAGCAGCACTCCCGTACTCTTTATCATTACCGGCATAGCGCTTATCGTGCTTGGTTTGATCTCCGCGGCTGAGAGCCTTACCAGCATCGTCAACTTCCTGGCACTTTATAGCAGCATGTCCGCCTACCTCAGTCTTAATGTGTTTCCGTGGCCACAGACGGTTTTTTCTATCATTACGGGTGTCGTCATGCTAGTCACCGGTATCCTTGCCATCGTTTTTGCGAGGAAGCCTCAGAAGTCCACACCGGTCCTGATTCTCGCTGCCGCCTCCGGCGTGTTGGCGCTGATTGAGCTTGCCATGCAGCTTTTCAGGAATATCGGCATGCTTGTTAACTATGGAGGGGAC